>CAZXTI010000200.1:0-3698 GCA_964643565.1 uncultured Hyphomonas sp.
ACAAGGTGCTGGCGAACGAGGCTGTGACGGCGGATTTCAATATTGCCAATGCGCGTTTGCAGGTGCTGCGCGATATTCCGATTTATGAGGGTGCAAGCGCGAAGGGCCACATGACGGGCAATACGCTCAGCATAAAGTTCTTTGGTGGAGCCATTAGCGATTGGGCGATTGAGGGCGGCGAAGTACGTTACCCTCAACTGGCGCCGGCGGGCGGCAATATGATACTCGATATTAACGGTAAAGGACCGGCGGCCAGCCTGTTTCGGATGCTGAGTGAAAGTCGATTGAACCTGGAAGAGCGGACCGGGTTCTCTCCTGATCGTCTGACGGGAGATGCTGAGATGACGTTTTCCCTGACGCGTCCAGCAAGGCCCAAAGTTCCCATTTCGGAATATCGCTATAATGGAACGGGGCAGGTTTCTAATGCTGGGATTGACGACCTGATTAGCGGTTTATCGCTGAGCGAGAGTCTGGCAAATGTGTCTCTGTCTGAAGCGGGGATACAGGTTACGGGTAAGGGCGATGTGGCGGGCGCACTTACCGAATATGATTGGTCGTTTCCGTTTGGCAAGCCGGGCGCGCCCGGTGCGCTGAAGGCAAAGACGCTTGTAACACCGGATATATTAAATGCGTTCGGAATTGCCGGGCGGGCCTATTTGACCGGAGAAGCGCCCGTTGAGTTGGAGGCTGTCCTGGATGGCGCTAAGCCACGTACCATAGATGCGGCGATTGATTTGCTTGGTGCGCGCCTTGATGTGGCTGAGATTGGTTGGGTCAAGCCCAAGGGGGAAGTCGCGACGGCGAGTGTGCGTTACGTTACCGAAGGCAATCGCGCTTCGACCATGGCCAGATTAGATGCTGACAAAGCGAGCTTTGAAAGCGAATTTACGCTGGAAGAATCGGGCCGGTTGGTCTCTGCCAATATCCAGCGGGCTTTTGTTGAGGGTTTGGCCGATTTGCGAGGCACAGCACAACGCACCGCCGATGATGGACTAAAGTTTACGCTCGACGGGCCGTTTCTGGATTTGTCGAATTTTCTTCCGGGTGTTGGAAGTTTCAGTTCCGACCAAAACGAAGATGGCAATCCGTTTGGCGATGTTACCGTTGAGGCGATGGTCGAGCGTTTGCGCCTGCGTGAGGGATTTGAAACAACACAGGTCAATCTCTTGCTGACGTCTGAGGAGACTGGATTGCAAACGGTTGAGGCTGATGGACAGTTGGCAAATGGTTCAGACTTTAGCGCCGCTTATGACGCCAGCGGTCTTGGCGACCCAAGCTTTCTTTTGACCAGTGGCGATGCAAGTTTTCTGGCAAGCGTTTTCCTTGGGTTCGATTCGCTTGAGGGCGGCACGCTGGAAATGTCTGGCACGCTGCCAAGTGATGACGAGCCAACACAGGTGCGTCTGGTTATCGAAAATGGCCGCCTGAAGGATGCGCCTTTTGTTACGCAGATCCTGTCGCTGGCTTCAATTAGAGGCGTGTCCGATACATTAGCGGGCGATGGCGTGCTCTTTACCATTGCTGAGTTGCCGCTCCTGATTGACGAGGGTCGGTTCATTATCGCAGGTGCACGCGCATCTGGCCCGGCGCTCGGCTTGACAGCGAACGGCGTTATCGTTCCGGAAAAAGGCGAAATTGATATAGACGGTGTGCTCGTGCCTAGCTTTGGATTGAATTCGGCGCTGGGCGGTATTCCGGTTATCGGTGACCTGTTCGTCAGCCGTCAGGGCGAGGGGTTGATCTCGCTTCGCTATAATGTGGAGGGCACATTTGACAAAGCGCAAGTATCGGTCAATCCGCTTTCAGCCATCACGCCGGGCGTGCTCAGGCGCATCTTTGAAGACCCGGAAAATGATGACCTCATCCCATCGATTGATGCAGATGCCGAAGACGAGACTGAGACTATACCGGGCGAATAAGGGCGTGGCGCTTTTTACCAGCTGAGAGCTTTACCGCCCCGTCGGCCGTCGCATCAGCTAGCGTGATCACTGCGTTCTGATCGGTCACTTGCACATCATTCACTTTTGCTGCGCCCTGTTTGATCATCCGGCGGGCATCGCCATTTGATTTGGTCAGGCCGGCTGCGCTGAAGGCGGCTGCAACGAGTATGCCTGCTTCAAGATCAGCTTTGGGTACATCTGCGGTTGGCAGGGCTTGAGCAGAACCGCCGCCTGCAAACACCGCTGCAGCGGCTGCCTCTGATTCGCGCGCGGCGTCCGCGCCGTGGAGCATGGAGGTCGCCGCATTGGCGAGCGCGATTTTGGCTTGGTTGATCTCAGCACCCTCCAGCGCGTCCAGCTTTGCAATCTCTTCGAGGGAAAGATCGGTGAAGAGTTTCAGGAAACGGGTCACGTCGGCGTCTTCTGTATTGCGCCAGAATTGCCAATATTCATACGGACTTTTCTTGTCAGCATTCAGCCAGACCGCGCCGTCCGCCGTCTTACCCATCTTGCCGCCGGAGGCGGTGGTGATGAGCGGAGAAGTTATCCCGAAGACTTGGCGGCTGTCAGCCTTGTGATTGACATCCACGCCGCCAACAATATTGCCCCATTGGTCTGACCCGCCCATCTGGATCATGCAGCCATGTCGGCGCGCTAGCTCTAGAAAGTCATAGGACTGGAGAAGCAGGTAATTGAATTCGAGGAAGGTGTAGGGCTCTTCGGCTTTCAGGCGGCGCGCGACCGTGTCCTGTTTCACCATTGTGTTGATGGTGAAATATTTGCCGATGTCGCGCAGGAAATTGATGTAACCAATGCCAGAGAGCCAATCATCATTATTGACCATGATCGCATCGGTTGGTCCGTCGCCAAAGGTCAGGAAGGGTTCGAAGGCTTTCTTGATGCCTGCAATGTTTTCCTGAATTTTTTCATCTGTCAGGATCGGGCGCGAAGAGGTTTTATCGGTCGGGTCGCCGACCTTGGTCGTACCGCCGCCCATGAGCACGATGGGTTTGCCGCCCGCCTGTTGCAGACGGCGCAACATCATGATCCCGACCAGTGATCCGACATGCAGGCTCGTCGCTGTCGCATCAAAGCCGATATAGGCCGTTGGCACACCCGTTTTGCAATACGCATCCAGCTCTGTGGTATGCGTGACTTGCTTTAGGTAGCCGCGAGCGTCTAGCGTGCGCAGGAAATCGGATGTGTAGTCGTTCATGAGTTATAATCTCCAGAAGCGCGGGCACTAGCACGAGGAGCGCACATTTTGAAGCAAGAGGATGCGGATTTTTCACCTATCTGGGCAGCAGGCTTTATGTCGGGCACCTCGCTTGATGCTGTCGATGCGGCGATGATCCTGACAGATGGGGTGCGCGTGCTGGAATTTGGCCCCGTGGCTGAACGCAAATATACGAGCGACGAGCGGGCCGTTTTGCAAGCGGCGGTGAACGCGGCCCGCGACTGGAACTGGCAAGGCGACGCGCCTGATTTCAGCGCGGCTCTAAAGGTGCTCACGCGCACGCATAAGGATGCGTGGGACAAAATGCTGGATGGCTGGGACGGGCCGCAGCCTGCGATTGCGGGTGTGCATGGGCAGACGGTTTTGCATCGGCGTCCGGCAGGCGGAGCGTTGGGCGCGACATTGCAAATTCTCGACGCGGCGGGGCTACAAGTGGCGCTCGGTGTGCCGCTGGCCTATGATTTTCGCAGCGCAGATGTAGCCGCAGGCGGCGAGGGCGCACCGCTCGCGCCGATCTATCA
>CAZXTI010000201.1:0-3647 GCA_964643565.1 uncultured Hyphomonas sp.
CGCGCGGTCCGCCGCGCCCGCCCGCTTCGCCTTCGCCGGACAAGCGCATCTGTGTGCCGCTTTGAACACCGGGCGGCACTTTGATCGACAAGGTACGCTCCTTGCGAACCGAGCCGCCGCCATGACAGGTACGGCATGGATCAGAGATGGTTTGCCCCTGCCCGCCGCACTGACCGCATGTGCGCTCCATTGTGAAGAAGCCTTGCTGCGCGCGCACACGTCCTGCGCCGCCGCATTGATTACACGTGACCGGGCTAGAGCCGGGTTCAGCGCCCGAGCCTGTGCACGTCTCGCAGGTCATTGCCACCGGGATCGTGATTTGCACATCTTTGCCGGTAAACGCCTCTTCAAGCGTGATTTCCATATCATAGCGCATGTCTTGGCCGCGCCGTGGGCCATTGCGCCGACGACCACCGCCGCCAAACATCTGGCCGAATATGTTTTCGAAAATATCGCTCGGGTCCATACCGCCAAACGGACCGCCTGCGCCGCCCCCGCCCATGCCATTCTCAAACGCAGCATGGCCATAGCGATCATAAGCTGCGCGTTTGTCATCATCAGACAACACCGCATACGCCTCGCCAACCTCTTTAAACTTGGCTTCAGCAGCGTCATCGCCCTGGTTTTGATCGGGGTGATATTTCAGCGCCAGCTTGCGATAGGCCGACTTCAAAGCCTTGGCATCTACGCCCTTATCAACGCCGAGTATCTCGTAATAATCACGCTTGGACATAAAGGATCCGTCTTCTTCCGAAAAGAGCCATACAAGTGGGGGTTTTGCTGCGAATATGCAAGGGTTTAGATGGATTTTGAACGCGCCGATGCGCGAATGTTACAAATCCATTCCCCTAGCCTAATGTAATGCCGCCCTATTGTTCCAAAAAACCCAAGACAATATGTCAAAATTTGAACATAGTTATTCTATCTATACTTACTTTCTTTATTTCTAGAGGGAAACCAAACCATGAAAACACTTGCTTTAGCCGGATTGATGACAGCCAGCGCGGTTATGGGAAGCGTCCTGACGCTTTCCCTCTCGCAAGCCTCATTCGCACAAGACACGAAACCCGATGATCGCCACTGGACCGAGCAGCGTGCTGATGCCAACCCCGCGCCTCAATCCAGCGCGGCACCTCAATCCAACCCGGCGCCAGGCCGTGCCTCACAAAAAGCCTCCGCATATACGGAGTACAAGGTCGTTGGCGTCGATAAGGGAAACTTGGCCAATCTTTCAATTGCCGTATCAAACGAAATGATCGAGGGCTGGCAACCCGTAGGCGGAGCTATCATCAGTTGCGGCAGCTGGGACTGCAACTATTTTCAATCAATGGTCCGCTAAAGCGCTGTCATCAAGACCAAGCAAAAAGCCCCCTGCATGACGCAGAGGGCTTTTCAAACCTTTTTGAATGCAAGGCTTACTCAGCCGGCGTCAGCAATTGCGCTTTTGGTGCAGCCGCGCGGACATCTCCGTCGACATGCGCTTCATATTGGGCAAAGTTCTCAACGAACATATCGGCAAGCTTAGCAGCCTGCGCATCATAAGCAGCCTTGTCAGCCCATGTGCCGCGTGGGTCGAGCACCGCGCTATCCACGCCGTCCAACGCGGTTGGCACTTCAAAGCCAAACGTGTCATCGGTGCGATAGTCAGCCGCCAGAAGCGAGCCATCAAGCGCCGCATTCAACAAGGCACGCGTTGCCTTGATCGGCATGCGCTGGCCTGTGCCATATGGACCGCCTGTCCAGCCGGTTGAGACCAGCCAGCAGTTTACGTTATATTTTGCGATCAGTTCGCGCAACAAATTGCCATACTCAGATGGATGGCGCGGCATGAACGGTCCGCCAAAGCAGGTTGAGAACGTCGCTGTCGGCTCGGTCACGCCCTTCTCGGTTCCGGCCACTTTCGCCGTATAGCCAGACAGGAAGTGATACATGGCCTGCGCTGGTGTGAGCTTTGCAATCGGGGGCAAAACGCCAAACGCATCCGCCGTCAGCATGATCAAATTCTTCGGCTGACCACAGCGCCCGGTCAGCGACGCGTTTTCAATCGCAGAGATCGGATAAGCACCGCGTGAATTTTCCGCCAGCGTATTGTCGAAGAAATCAAGCTCGCGCGTTTCCGGGTCCATGACCACATTCTCAAGCACCGTGCCCCACTGGCTTGTTGTGGCATAAATCTCTGGTTCATTTTCTGGCGAAAGATTGATCATCTTCGCGTAGCAGCCGCCTTCAAAATTGAACAATCCATTTTCTGACCAACCATGCTCATCGTCGCCAATCAGCTCGCGGCTCGCATCAGCAGAGAGCGTCGTCTTGCCCGTGCCCGAAAGCCCGAAGAAAATCGCCGCATCATTATTCCCGCCATCATTGACCGAGCAATGCATCGGCATAACGCCCTTGGTCGGCAGGATATAGTTCAAAATTGTAAAGACAGATTTCTTCGTCTCGCCCGCATAAGACGTGCCACCAATCAGCACGATCTTTTTGGCGATGTTCACCGCGATCACCGTCTCAGACACCGTGCCATGCTTGGCCGGGTCTGCCCGGAAGCTTGGGCTATTGATGATCGTAAACTCGTGCTGGAAATTTTCATATTCGCTGGCTTCAGGAATACGCAGCAAGTGGCGGATAAAAAGCGAGTGCCATGCAAATTCATTGATCACGCGCACTGGCAAACGATGGTCCAGATCGGCCCCGCCGAACAGTTGCTGCATGTAGAGGTCTTTGCCGTTCAGGTGCGCCTGAAAATCTTCCCATAACAGGTCGAACTGCTGCGGCGTCATGGAGGCATTATTATCCCACCAAACCGTATTTTCAGTTGTCTCATCGCGGACGGTAAACTTGTCCTTGGCCGAACGGCCGGTGTGCAATCCTGTCTTCACAAGGAGCGGACCGCCCTTTGCAACTTCAGCTTCGCCGTCTGAAACCGCACGTTCATAAAGGCGGGTTTCGTTCCAATTTTTTCTTACGGTATTGGGGGAGATACCAAGGTCGCCAAGTTCCATAGCTCTACCTTACTTTTTAAGTTTCACACATATAGGTGACCCGGCACTAATTTCTTAGCACGAATCCCCCACGACATTTCTAGCAAATAGACAAACGCAAAGTACAGGCCATGTCCACAGCAGTTATGCAAGAAACGGAAAAAAAATTCCAAATATGGTTCTGACACACGTTCAGTAGATCAATTCTTCAAAAAAAAGCCCTCCGCCAAAGGCAAAGGGCTTTTCAATTAGAAACAATTCCGAAGATCGAGCATCTGCCGGTTTACAACGCCTCGATCAGTTCTGGCACAGCGTTAAACAAGTCTGCCACCAGACCATAGTCTGCCACTTGGAAGATCGGGGCTTCTTCGTCCTTGTTGATCGCAACAATGATCTTGGAATCTTTCATGCCTGCCAGATGCTGGATCGCGCCGGAAATACCGATGGCGATATAAAGCTCAGGCGCCACGATTTTCCCGGTCTGTCCAACCTGATAATCATTCGGCGCATAGCCCGCATCAACGGCTGCACGCGAGGCACCAACAGCGGCCCCAAGCTTGTCAGCCAGCGGGTCGATATATTTCTTGAAGTCTTCTTCAGACCCAAGCGCACGGCCGCCAGAGACGATGGTTTTCGCCGCTGTCAGTTCTGGCCGATCAGATTTCG
>CAZXTI010000202.1:0-3585 GCA_964643565.1 uncultured Hyphomonas sp.
GCTTCGGAGCCCTCCAGCTCATCAGCAAGATCAATACTGTCCTCAAAAGGTCAGTTCTTCATCGCTATCAAGCGGCGCAAACACAGCATCAATCGTTTCGTCAGAGATGTCCTCCAACCGCGATGGCGCCCATTTGGGTGCGTGATCCTTATCGATAATGACCGCGCGGACACCTTCTAAGAAATCCGCGCTTTGAACCTGGCGGGCACCAATGCGGTACTCATTGGCCATATTATCTTCAAACCGTTTGAACGCAGCACCCTCACGCAATTGGCGTAGTGCGACCTTGATCGTGCGCGGCGATTTTTTTGACAGGCTCTCAATTTGAGTAAGCGCCCAATCCCCGCCATTATCTTTAAGGGCAGCGACAATATACTCAGCGCGATTTGACTTAAAGCATGAATTGATTGTTTCCATGTGGGCGGCAAAACTTCCCTCAGGTACGTTGTGCTTCATCCCATTTAAAATCTCGTCGACCATACCCACTGCATCAATACTGAAATCAGCCTGCAAAATTTTGGACTTCAAATTTCCGATCAATTCAGATGGCATGTGATGGGTGCCAACGCCAGCAGCTGTCACATCCGCCCCTTTTAGGCGCGCACCCGTCAGCGCGAGCCATGTTCCTAATTCGCCAATCAAGCGCGGAAGGAACCAACCGCCGCCGACATCAGGAAACAGCCCTATGCCCGTCTCTGGCATAGCGAACAGTGTACTCTCGGTTGTTACGCGGTAAGATCCGTGCACACTCAAGCCAACGCCGCCGCCCATTGTCACTCCGTCCAGGATCGAAACATAGGGCTTTTGGAAATTATGGATCGCCGCATTCATCCGGTATTCTGTTGCAAAAAACTGACGCGCCGCGCTGCCATCACCTGCACCGCTTTCCGCAAGCATGCGAATATCACCCCCAGCGCAGAATCCGCGGGAACCATCGAGATGATCAACCAAGACCAAATATACACGCGGATCATCGGACCAGGTGTTAAGCGCTTTGAGGATTTGAGCACACATATCTTCGTTTAATGCATGCAAGGCATCTGGGCGGTTTAATGTGATCCGGCCCACGCCGTTTTCCTCAACACGAATTAGGGCATCTGACAAAACAATTTTTTCCTTCTGGCTTAATCGCTTGCACGATTTAATGACACTCCGGTATATTCTAACCGAAAATGCAATGGCTATTTTTTCCCTCAATAGGCCAAGTTGACCAAGAAGGCAGATCACAATGAGTTCAAAGTCCGCATCTCATCGCAAAGAAAAGCGATCTCCAGCTAATCGCCGCGGGAAGATAAAGCTAGGATTATTCAAATCGATCGATTGTACGTTAGAAGATGTATCAAGCAGCGGCGCAAAATTGTTGCTAGATCAAGAGGTTTCACTGCCAGATAACTTCACGGTTAAAGTGATAGGCACATCTCGAAACATCAACTACAAGTGCGAAAAGAAATGGCAAAGAGGCACCGAAGCAGGTGTTGAGTTTCTGTCATCCAAGCACGAATAAGCAGTCTTTCACACGTCAATTAACTTGGCAGCGGTGACCCTCTACTGCAAATTTCAACCACAGAATGGAATCACTCCATGCCTCAATCCCGTGAATTTGACATCGTTGTTTATGGCGCAACCGGCTATACAGGCCGGCTCGTTGCTGAATATTTGCAATCAGAATATGGCAACGGCGCCGAGCTAAAATGGGCAATGGCTGGGCGCAGCGGAATAAAACTGGCGGCCGTGCGTGACGAAATGGGCCTGCCTGAAGATACGCACCTTATCACAGCAAATTCCGACGATTTCTACTCACTTCGCTCGCTCGCAAGACGTGCGCGCGTCGTTATTACCACGGTCGGCCCCTACCAACTCTATGGCGAACAATTGGTCAAAGCCTGCATCGACGCTGGCACGGACTATGTCGACCTTTGCGGCGAACCGCTCTGGATGCGCGACATGATCGAGCAGCACGAACTTGATGCAATGGGCTCCGGCGCGCGCATCGTATTCTCATGCGGGTTCGATTCTATCCCGTCTGATCTCGGGATCTTAAAATTGCAAAATGCAGCAAAAGAGAAGTTCGGGAAACCATTGCCCCGCGTTAAAGGCCGCGTGCGCAAAATGGTCGGCACATTTTCTGGCGGCACGGCAGCCAGCCTGACAGCATCCATGGCAGAGATACAGGCCGACCCAAGCCTGATGCAACATATGATCAACCCGTATTCACTCGCGCCGGGCTTTACCGGTCCAGAACAACCTTTCGGCAACAAGCCTGAATATGATGACACGCTCGAAATGTGGGTCGCCCCCTTCATCATGGCTGCAATCAACACAAAAACCGTGCACCGCTCCAACGCAATGATGAACCATGCCTACGGCGCGGACTTCGTCTATGATGAGATGATGGTCACCGGACCGGGCGCCGACGGCAAAGCTGCCGCAGAAGCCGTTGCTGGCGCAAACCCGTTTGGCGATGAACCACCAAAACCCGGCGAAGGCCCCTCTAAGGAAAAACGCGAAGCGGGACACTATGACATTCTCTATGTCGGCCTAGGCGAGAATGGTGAGCGCTTGGATGTCGCCGTTACGGGAGACAAAGACCCAGGCTATGGCTCAACCTGCAAAATGCTTGCTGAAAGCGCGATCTGTCTTATCAATGACTGCGCCGACACGCCGGGCGGAATTTGGACAACAGCGCCAGCTATGGGGCAAAAACTCATTGATCGCCTTGTTGCCAATGCAGGTATGACCTTCGACATTGTTGGCTAAATACGCTCAAAGATTGACGTTGGGTTCACCATAGACAAACCAATCCCGTTCGATAGTCTGGTTTTATTGGGCTATGAATTGGGAGATCGCTATGCATCCGTGTAACTGGGCGTCATCAGATCCGGACCGCGCGGCCTACATTATGGCAAGCTCAGGCGAAACAGTTAGTTTTAAGCAACTCGAAGACCGTTCCAATCAAACAGCACACGCCTTGCGAGAGGCTGGCTGCAAACCCGGCGATACGATTGCCCTGTTCGCCGAAAACTCAGCGCG
This sequence comes from uncultured Hyphomonas sp., assembly GCA_964643565.1. GTDB lineage: Bacteria > Pseudomonadota > Alphaproteobacteria > Caulobacterales > Hyphomonadaceae > CALLCD01. The sequence goes on from CAZXTI010000202.1 coordinate 3,031, forward strand.
ATATTTTGAAATATGCTGGGCCGCCCAGCGCGCAGGCCTCTACTATGTCTGCATTTCTTCGCGGCTTACGGCCCCGGAAGTCCAATACATTGTAGAAGATTCTGGCGCAAAACTGCTTATCGCAAGCGTCGGCCTCAGCAAGGCCGCGCGGGAAGCCAAGCACTTGACTGGCATAAGCGAAGCTTGGTCAATCGATGGCGACATAGACGGCTTTACCCCATTGGAAGTATTGCGCGAACGCTTTCCAGAGACGCGCATTCCAGATGAAATGGGCGGACTGGATATGCTTTATTCGTCGGGCACAACGGGAAGACCCAAGGGCATCCGCCCAGCCCTGGAACACGGCAAGCCAATTGACACCGCAAACGTCCTTGTGCAGATTATCAACGCTCTCGCACGTTTTGAGCCGGGCGACGTCTATCTGTCTCCGGCCCCGCTTTATCATGCAGCGCCGCTGCGTTGGTGCATGTCATTTACGCGCCTTGGCGCCACACTGATCATCATGGAAAAGTTCGACGCCGAGACATATCTAAAATATGTCGAGCAGTATGAGGC
>CAZXTI010000203.1:0-3558 GCA_964643565.1 uncultured Hyphomonas sp.
GCGAGAAATTCAAAGTCGCTGAGCTGCTGGGTGCCGCCAAAGTTGGTAACTGCCTCAACAAAGTTCGGATCATTCAGTGCGTCAGCGTTTGGAGCGGCGAAGAATGTGTCGGAAAAGCTAAAGGGCTGGAAGGTAACGTCGTCATCATCCAGCAGGCCGCCGGTTGTAAACTCAAGCTCGGTTTGCGGCTCGCTATTTTCAGCGCGGGCATAGCTTACCTGATATTTGAAAATCGTATTTTCAAGCTCGGTAACGCCCTTCAAAAATGCACTGGCATTAATATCTAGCTGATCCTCAACCTGTGCATTTACATCAATTTCCGGGTCGTTGAAATCTGTTACAAGCTGCCCGTCGATGAGCTCAAAATCCTGATCGTCTTCATCAAATTCAAGTCCAAACTCCAGCGCATCAGAGTCTCGGCGGCTATAACGCCCGCCTAATGTCAGCAATGTGTGCGGAGCCGGGCGCCAGTCGATCGCGCCAGATATAGTCAGCTGATCGCGCCGGGAGTCATTATACTCATACCCGCGTTCTTCAAAGACGATAGCACTGTCAGGTATAAAGCCAGCGAAGACGTCGTCAAATGCGTTCCCGGCGTCCTCCAAGCCCAAATCAAGTAACTCCTCAGGGGTTACCAAATTGCCGTCCACATCGAAAATATCTGGCAAGACGCCAATGTTCGACCCGCTTCCGTTCACGAGGAAATTGTCATTAAAGCGGCGGCGGAAGGAGGCTGAGAGACTGACACCGAACGTGTCGCCCCAGACTTTGGTTCCGCGCACGCCAAACTGAAACCCTGTTGTATCGGCAAACTCCGAAGGGCGCACCGAAGCGTTAAATCGAAAGTCATCTTCGCCGCGCAGGAGCGGCGTTCGTTGGGTGATGTTTATCGAGCCCCCAATCCCTTCGCCTTCATCCTGTGGCAAGAGGGATTTGGCGACGCGAATCTCGGCGATGTCGTCGGATGTAATGCCATCAAGGGGGACACGCCGGTCACCTCCGGAGGCGAGGCCGGAATTTACACCATTGAACTGGACATTCACCAGCGAAGAATCGAGCCCGCGCACAGAAACAAAGTCGCCATTGCCTGTCTCACGGTTTCGCCGGAAAGATACGCCGGGGATCCGGCCAAGCGATTCGGCGATATTATTGTCCGGCAAACGGCTGGTATTGTCAGCAGAAAGCGCATCGACGATTTGCTTCGCGTTTCGTTTGGCTTCAATTGCCAGCTCGGCGTCGCGCCGGCGTCCGGTGACAGTGATGACATCTTGTACGAGGTCGCCCTCTTCGCCGCTTGCTGGTATCCCTGTATCATTGCGGGTTTGAACAGGTTGATCTTGCGGGGGTGTGGAGGTTGACTGTGTTTGCGCGTCCGCATTCTGGGCCAATGCCGAGCAGCTATATATTGACACCAAGGCGATACCGCTCGACATGCGCATCAAGGATGCCTTCAAACCTTGCGGCCGACCGAAGGATGCCTCACCAACTGTGCTCTTCTGGATCGACTTCTTCTTGCTCATTTCCCATTCCCTTGATGCCAGTTGCGATCGCAACTCATGATTCGTGTGTATGTGAGTTAGTATTTATGTGAGGAGACGCCGGACTTTCCCGCGCACGTCAGTATTTGTTGGTCGCCCTGCATCGTCGTGAAGTGCCTTTGAGACTGTGCGCTGGACATGATCTAACCCGTGATATTTTCATATAAAGCTGTGTTAAATGCCGTCCTGACCTAGGGATGTTACATCGCCATGACATAAACATGACATTGGTGTGACATTGCCAGAATGGTCCAGCTAGCGCTGCCAGCCCAGTACGAACCGAGCGCAATTATTCGCGAAGTAGTCGGTCTTACGAGGCCCTAGGGCGGGATCGATTCGCGCGCATAAAACGGACTCTTTGTCATAAGCTGAGGCGAGGGCAGGAGATTCCTTGCCTCAAGGCCGGTTTCCCCTGACAATGTCGTTGGAGGAAATTATCATGTTGATGCAAGCGGCTTCCAGCGGTTTCGCCAGCGGGGTGCTAGGCTTATGAGATGGCTGTTAGCATTACTTGTGGCGTTTATTGGCTTTTCTCTGGCTGAGGCTCAGCAGAGTGAGATCCGTCCGAACATTGTGGTTGTGCTTGTTGACGATGCGGCGCTCATGGATTTTGGCGCGTTTGGCGGTGAAGCCAGCACGCCGAACATCGATGCCCTGGCTACACGCGGGGCGATCTTTCGCCAACATCGCGCACCGCCGTTTTGCGCACCGTCCCGGGCGATGTTGCTTTCCGGCATGGACAATCATCTGGCCGGGCTTGGCACGATCCGCGAGGTGCTTCCGCCTGAACATCGTGGTAAACCGGGATACACGATGGCGCTGGAACCGGGCGTGGAAACTATTGCCACAAAGCTGAAGCGCGCAGGTTACCGGACCTATATGACAGGCAAATGGCACCTTGGACATGAGGACGGCCAGTTGCCGATCCATCATGGTTTCGACCGATCATTCATTCTTGATGCGTCGGGCGCCGATCACTGGGAGGACAAGCCCTATTTGCCATATTACCGCGACGCGCCCTGGTTCGAGGATGATAAGGAAGCCAGTTTGCCAGAGGATTTTTATTCCTCCAACTTTATTGCAGATCAGATGCAAGATTATCTGGAGGGCGATGCGGACAGGTCCGAGCCGTTTTTTGCTTATGTCGCCTTTCTTGCCGTGCATCTTCCGGTTCAGGCACCGCGCGAATTCACCGAGAAATATTTGGACGTCTATGCGGAAGGCTGGAACGCGATACGCGCACAACGCTGGCAACGCGCGCAAACGTTGAAGCTGGTGCCAGAGGGCGCACCGCTCGCCTCCCAGCCTGAGACGATCCCGCGCTGGGAAGACTTAACCAGCCAAGAACAGCAGCTGGCTGCCAAATCCATGGCGGTGAATGCGGGTGCGCTCGAAGCGATGGATACAGAACTTGGCGGCTTGATAGATTATTTGAAATCCACTGGACAATTTGAAAACACGATATTCGTCGTGACGTCTGACAATGGACCGGAAGCGGGCGATCCATGGGGGCAGGCGGCCGTGCAATGGTGGTTCAGCCTGCAAGGCTATTCGCGCGATTATGAAACGCTTGGCGAGAAAGGCAGCTATGTGGCCTTGGGCGCTGGCGGCGCAAGCGCGAATGCGGGCCCATCGCATTTGTTTAAATTCCATGCAGGCGAGGGCGGGCTTCGTGTCCCGCTTATCATGTCAGGGCCCGGCATCTCGCAGGGCAAGCATGTGGGCAGTATGACGATCATGTCGGATATTGCGCCGACCTTGCTCGACTTGGCAGGTGTGAGTGACGAGGCGCCGGGCGCAAAGGCCATGACCGGGCGCTCCATCAAACCTGTATTGGATGGGGTGAGCCAGCGCACATATTCTGCAAGTGATGCCATCGGCGTGGAAACGTCCGGTCAGGCCGCACTCTATAAGGGGCGTTATAAACTCGTCAGGAACCTTCCGCCGCATGGCGACAGCACATGGCGCGTGTTTAATATTCTCAGTGATCCTGGAGAAACAGCGGACCTGTCAGCCCAGT
>CAZXTI010000204.1:0-3557 GCA_964643565.1 uncultured Hyphomonas sp.
CCGCATCCGGGTCCGATCCGCGCACAGACTTATGCAAGGCAGAGATGAGATTATAATGCCCTTCCTTATCCTTGTCATAAGCGGGCGCGCGGCGCTGCAACACATTTGCCAGCGTCGCCGCATCCAGCACCTCGCCCTTGCGCGCCACGGTCAGCACTTGTTCAGCCAGGTTCAAGCAAAACCGCCCATCGCCATCGGCCATATGGATCAGCGCTGCCCGTGCGCCTTCATCAAGCGGCAAGGGCTTGCCTGCCTCCGCCTCAACGCGCGCCAGCAGCTTCTCAAGTGCGCCCTCATCCAACCGGTTCAGCACCAACACCTGACAGCGCGACAGCAAAGCGCCATTAATCTCAAAGCTCGGATTTTCCGTCGTCGCGCCAACCAGCGTCACCACCCCGCGCTCAACAAAGGGCAGAAACCCATCCTGCTGCGCCCGGTTGAAGCGGTGGATCTCATCGACAAAGAGCAGCGTCCCCTTGCCCATATCACGCTGACGCTCGGCCCGGTCAAAGGCGGCGCGCAAATCCTTCACGCCGGAGAACACAGCCGAGATTGCCTGATAGTCGAGATCGGTTTCAGCCGCGAGCAATTGCGCAATCGTAGTCTTCCCGACGCCGGGCGGTCCCCAAAGAATGATCGAGGAAAGCCGCCCCGTCGCCAGCATCCGGCCAAGCGCGCCGTCTTCGCCGATCAAATGGTTTTGGCCCACCACATCGGCAAGCGTTTTCGGGCGCAGCCGATCAGCCAGCGGACGCGGCGCCTCATCAGCAAGACCAGAGGCAGAAAAAAGATCATCAGACATGCCAGCCAGTCTAATCGGCTTTGCCCGCGCGGCAAACCTTATCAGCTACCAAAGCGTCCGGCCGGGCGAGACGACATCTGCGAGCTTGCCCAATAAGCGATTAAACTCGGCAATCTCATCACCGCTCATCGCCTCGGTCGCCGCTTTTTCCTCTGCAATCGCCATCGGCACAATCCGCGCATAAATATCCTGGCCCTGCGCGGTCAAAGACAAGAGTGCGCGGCGGCGATCATCCTCAGCGGCATTCCGCTTGACCAACCCCATCTCGATCAGACCAGCCACCGCCCGGCTCACCGCCACCTTGTCCATCACAGTCCGCGTCACAATATCGGTCGCGTTCAGGCCCGGCGTCTCGCCAATGATCGCCATAACCCGCCATTGCGGCATGGAAAGGCCAAATTCCTCGCGGTAAAGGTCGGCGATGCGCTTGGATAATGTGTTCGACAGAACGCTCAACCGGAAGGGTAAAAAGGCCGCAAGGCTCAGCGTCTCGCTCGTTTTCGTATCTGCCATGCCTGTAACGGTCCCCAAAATCGGAGTTGGATATTTCTTGCTTTTCTAGCGTGATTATGGTGATTAAGCAAACTAGTTACACATGAAACTAAATTGGAGCATCACGCATGGCTGATCTATTTGAAAACCCGGTCGGTTTGGACGGATTTGAGTTCATCGAGTTTAGTGCCCCGGAAAAAGGTATATTGGAACCGGTCTTCACAGGCATGGGCTTTACCAAAGTTGCCAGCCACCGCTCCAAGGATGCAGATCTCTGGCGTCAGGGCGGGATCAATATGATCGCCAATTATGAACCAAATTCGCAGGCACATTTCTTCGCGCGCGAACACGGGCCAAGCGCCTGCGCCATGGGGTTCCGCGTGCGCGATGCCAAAGCCGCCTATGCCTATCTCTTAGAAAAAGGCGCAGAGCCGGTTGATATTCCGGCTGGCCCGATGGAACTTAAACTGCCCGCGATCAAAGGCATTGGCGGATCGCTCATCTATCTGATCGACCGTTATGGCGACGACCTGTCAATCTACGACATCGATTTCAAATTCATCGAAGGCGTTGACCCAAATCCGGTTGGCGCTGGCTTTGAAGTGATCGACCACCTCACCCACAATGTGTATGGCGGGCGCATGGAACATTGGGCTACCTTCTATGAGGACTTGTTCAATTTCAGACAGATCCGCTTCTTCGACATTAAAGGCGAATATACCGGCCTCACCTCCAAAGCGCTCACCGCGCCAGATGGTAAAATCCGCATCCCGCTCAACGAAGAAGGCGAAGGCGGCAAAGGCCAGATCGAGGAGTATCTGCGCGAATTTGGCGGCGAAGGCATTCAGCACATCGCGTTTAATTGCGCTAATCTTTATCAATGCTGGGACAATCTGCAAAAGCTAGGTGTGCCCTTCATGACCGCCCCGCCGGAAACCTATTATGAGCTTCTCGACACCCGCCTGCCCGGTCATGGCGAGGATGTGGCCGGCCTGAAAGCACGCGGGCTTCTGCTTGATGGCACGACAGAGGGCGGCGCCCCGCGCCTCCTCTTGCAAATCTTCTCAGAAACACAGCTCGGCCCCGTTTTCTTCGAGTTCATCCAACGCAAAGGCGATGACGGTTTCGGCGAAGGCAATTTCAAAGCTCTGTTTGAAAGCATTGAGCGCGACCAGATCAATCGCGGCGCGCTAAAAGTTGAAGAAAAAGCATAAGCGCAAACAAAAAGACGCGCGCAGACAGTTGATGCCCGCGCGCGTCATACGCATGTCCCCCGAATGCGCATCTCTTGCCCCACTTAGCATCCCCCCAAGGAGTCCCGTACTGCAACAGTATCAAACTTATACTTTACGGCTCCCGGCAGAAAAACTACCATATGGTAGCCGGATAAGAATCCGGTCGAAAAAATTTAGTTTTCAACCTTCGAGATTGAGATGAGCATAGTCCCCCCATCCATAGAAGAGGCCCTGGAACGTGCGGCCGAAAATGCGACATATTGGGAAGATGCGTGCAATGAAATGGTCGATTTCATGGGCGCAACCGGGATTATTTTCGCGCCAGCGATTACGAATTTTCGCGGCCAATGGATGTCGTGCTCAACCGCTTTGAAAGCTACCCTGCAAGAATATATCGAAGGCGGATGGCACCTGAATGATCCACGTGAAGCGGTCACAGCGCTTATGGTTGAAAAAGGGATCGCGACCGACGCTGATATCTTCCCGGACCGCGCCGAGCGTCACAATATCCCTTTCTACCGGGACTTCCTTTGCAAGCATAATTTTGGTGTCCTCACCGGGGTCAGAATTTTGACGCCAAATGGCTATTTCGGTCTTTTCATCCATTTTGCAAATGATCATGAAGGCATGACCGAGGCGCAAAAGCAAAAAGCCGAAGCGCTGCAAAAATTGGTGAAAGCCACCGTAACCAAAGCCGACGAACTCGCGCATGAGCGCATTGCCTCTTTCGCGCAGTTTTTTAACGGCTCAGAATCAGAAGTCTTTATCCTCGACGGGCAAGGCACACAGACCCTGCGCATGGACAATCAGGGCAAACTTGTCACCAAGCAGGCGCTAAACCGTCTATGGCCAAATGAAGTGCGCAGCCAAATGCTTGATGAGCTTATCGAGCTTTGTTCAAGCAACCCGGATTTATCGCTCAGCACCACCTATTCGTTCAAGGACGGTGACATGCCGATCAACGTGCTGGTCATTCAGGCACCGACAAATCTCAGGCATTTCTTCATGCCGTTTAAAGTCATCGCGAT
>CAZXTI010000205.1:0-3536 GCA_964643565.1 uncultured Hyphomonas sp.
GCCTTCAGCAATATCATCATCGCTAACAAAACCTGCCAGAGATTTAGCTGCGGTCAGGAAGACGGTATCGGGCAGTGTCGCAGCATTTGCGGCGATTGCGCCCAGACCAATGCCGGGGAAGACATAGGCATTATTGCCTTGCCCCGGACGGCGCACAGAGCCATCGTCCAGCACAACCGGGCTGAAAGGGCTGCCTGATGAGAAGATCACGCGGCCATCAGACCATTGATAGGCCTGCTCGGCGGTACATTCGGCGCGTGAGGTTGGGTTCGACAGCGCGAAGACGACAGGCTGGGTATTGATCTCGGCCATTTTGCGGATGACCGCTTCATTGAACGTGCCGGGCGCGCCGGTGGCCCCAATCAGTACATCCGGTTTGATTGTGTCGAGGGCTTCCATAAAGCCCATCGCCTTGTGGTCATGCGCATAGGGCAGATTGTGCGGGGCAAGATCAGATCGGCTCGATACAACGAGGCCTTCAAGATCAACAAACCAGAGCCGCTTGCGGGCCTCAGCTTCGCTTAAGCCTTCTGCCTCGAATGCGCTGGCCATGAGGTCGCCAATGCCAGTGGCAGCCGACCCAGCGCCAAGGAACATGATTTTCAGGTCTTTGAAGTCTTTGCCCGTTGCGCGGGTTGAGGCCAAGACACCTGCGAGCGAGACGGCCGCTGTGCCCTGGATGTCATCATTAAAGCACAGATAGTCGTCACGGTATCGATTGAGCAAGCCATAGGCGCGCGGTGTCAGAAAGTCTTCGAACTGGACGAGGACGTCAGGAAATTTGTCTCGCACGGCGGTCATGAATTCATCGACAAGTTCGGTATAGGCATCCCCGGTCAAGCGTGGATGCGGATAGCCGAGATAAAGCGGGTCTTCGCGTATTTCCAAATTATTAGTGCCGACATCAAGCATGACCGGCAGGCACTGGCTTGGTTGAATACCTGCGCAGGCCGTATAGAGCGACAGCTTGCCGATTGAGATGCCCATACCGTTCGAGCCGAGATCACCTAGGCCCAGGATACGTTCGCCATCGGTTATCACAATGACGCGGACATCCTCTTCGGGCCAATTATCGAGCATTTCGCGGATTTTTCCTTTGTCTTCGGGCGTGACGTAAAACCCGCGAGACTGGCGAAAGATATGTGCAAATTCGCGGCATGCCTGGCCCACAGTGGGCGTATAGATCAGCGGCATGATCTCTTCGATATGGTCGATCACGGTGCGGTAGAAGAGGGTTTCATTGCGGTTCTGAAGCGCGGTGAGGAAGACATAGCGCTCAATATCATAATGCTTGCGGCGCAGATTCTCCAGAACGCGCGCTTTTTGCTCCTCAAGCGTGGTGACGGCATAGGGTAACAGGCCCCGCATTTTCAATTCTTCGCGTTCAGCGCGTGTGAAGGCGGTAGACTTGGTGGTCGCCGGATTACGAAGGGTCCGGTCAGCGTGATTGTGAGTCATATTGGTGTCCTGAACGTCGCCGAAGCGCTGTGTGAGAGGAAAGGGGCGATGAAATTGGCCAGCTTGCGCCGAGCTGCGAGAATAAATCCCAGAGTTCGGGTGTTCATACGTGTTTGGGTCCGGTCTGGCAAATCGGCGATCTTCGCAGCGTTTTGTGGCATCTGATTTTGCGCTCTGTTGGAAGGCAGTGCGCTTTGCCGCTTTCCCGCGCTGAAAAGGCGCGCTATATGCCGCTTATGACCATTTCACGCGACAAAATCCGTAATTTTTCCATTATTGCCCATATTGACCATGGCAAGTCGACTTTGGCGGATCGGTTGATCCAGCATTGCGGCGGGCTGACCGATCGGGAGATGTCCGATCAGGTGCTCGATAATATGGATATTGAAAAAGAGCGCGGCATTACGATCAAGGCGCAAACGGTGCGGCTGGACTATAAGGCCAATGATGGTGAGAGCTATGTGCTGAACCTGATGGATACGCCGGGCCATGTCGACTTTTCCTATGAAGTGTCGCGCTGTCTGGCGGCGTGTGAGGGCTCGCTTCTGGTGGTGGATGCCTCTCAGGGCGTGGAGGCGCAGACGCTGGCCAATGTCTATCAGGCGATCGATCAGGATCATGAGATTGTGCCTGTGCTGAACAAGGTAGATTTGCCGGCGGCTGATGTGGACCGCGTGGCTGAGCAGATTGAAGATGTGATCGGGCTTGATACGTCGGGCGCGATTATGACATCGGCAAAGACCGGGCTTGGCATTGAAGATGTGCTCGAAGCGATTGTGACCCAATTGCCCGCGCCGGAGACGGGCGATGCGGACAAGCCGCTAAAAGTATCATTGGTGGATGCTTATTATGACCCCTATTTGGGGGTTGTGGTGATTGTGCGCGTTGTCGACGGTGTTCTGAAGAAGAAGCAGAAAATCCGTATGATGAAGACTGGCAGCACTTATGACATTGATAATGTCGGCGTGTTTGGGCCGAAGCCAACCAATGTTGATCAATTAGGGCCGGGCGAGGTCGGGTTTCTGGTGGCATCAATCAAGGATGTCGCGGACTGTTCTGTCGGGGACACGATCACCGAAGACAAGAAGCCCTGCGATGAACCGCTGGCCGGGTATAAGGATGTGCAGCCCGTTGTGTTTTGCGGCCTCTTCCCGATGGATGCGTCTGACTTTGATGATTTGCGCGCGGCGATGGGGAAGCTGCGTTTGAATGATGCAAGCTTTAGCTGGGAGATGGAAACCAGCGCGGCGCTTGGCATGGGCTTTCGCTGCGGGTTTTTGGGCCTGTTGCATTTGGAGATTATTCAAGAGCGCCTCAGCCGCGAATTTGATCTGGATCTGATCGCAACTGCACCGAGCGTGGTCTATGAATTAACGATGACCGACGGCACGGAAATGGAGCTGCATAACCCGACCGATATGCCGGACGTGGTGAAGGTGGCTGAGATCCGCGAGCCGTGGATTGAAGCAACGATTTTCACCCCGGATGAATATCTTGGCGGCGTGTTGAAGCTCTGTCAGGACCGGCGCGGTATTCAGACCGAGCTGACCTATGCGGGCGTGCGCGCCATGGTGAAATATGAGTTGCCGCTCAATGAGGTGGTGTTTGATTTTTATGACCGTCTAAAGAGTATTTCCAAGGGCTATGCGAGCTTTGACTATGAGATTGTCGGCCACCGGGCGGAAAATCTCGTTAAGATGAGCATTCTGGTCAATGATGAGCCGGTTGATGCCTTGGCGATGCTGGTGCACCGTGACCGGGCCGAATCGCGCGGGCGGCAAATGTGCGAGCGGCTGAAGGATTTGATCCCGCGCCAGATGTTTAAAATTCCAGTACAGGCGGCGATTGGCGCGAAGGTGATTGCGCGCGAAACCATCTCTGCTATGCGCAAGGATGTGACCGCGAAATGCTATGGCGGCGACGCGACGCGCAAACGCAAATTGCTCGATAAGCAAAAGGCGGGCAAGAAACGCATGCGCCAATTCGGGAAGGTGGAAATTCCGCAAGAGGCTTTTGTCGCGGCGTTGCGCATGGACGGGGATTAGCGGGGGCACGCGTAGCGTTAGTCTTTAGGGGGG
>CAZXTI010000206.1:0-3489 GCA_964643565.1 uncultured Hyphomonas sp.
GCATATAGCGAGCTTCATTGCGCAACGGCTGTGCGCCTCGGTGTGCTCATAGCCAGGACTGAAGATCGCGGGCGAACTGTTACGCTCGACACGCTAAAGCGTATCTTCGATCTGCGCGATGTTACATTTCCTGATGGGGATGCCATCTATCAAGACCAGCTTGTGAGCCCGCAAGACCTTGAAAGTATCACCGCACCATATTTGTTTGAAAATGACGTCAACTTCGCACGCAATGAAAGCCTCGTTTTTGGCATGACCCGCGTGGCAATGCTTAATGGAGGCATGTCCTCAGAAGAGTTGGATCTCGTAAGAGAGACGGCAAAGACTCTAGGGGTAACAGACGGCACGCTTAGGCGGATTTTTTTGAAAGCTGGGTATAGTGAAGCCTCGACAGGGTCTTCCAGCTCACAAAATCAGGGCCGCGCAGCTGACCCCTATTCCTTGCGCAACACGCATTTACAAACGCTTGGGCTGACTGCCGATGCTGATAAGACTGCCGTCCGCGGCGCTTGGCGACGAATGGCAGCGCAATACCATCCTGATAAATTGCAATCCCAAAACCTCTCCAAAGAGGCTTTGATGGGCGCTGCGACCAAAATGCAATCGGTCAACGAGGCCTATAATTGGCTAAAACAACACGGATTGTGAGATAGGCGCGCGCTTTAGCCGTGCACCGTGATACAGATTTCGCCATTCAGACTTCGCATTCAGCCAAAGCTGGGCTAGAAAGCGCCCATGGCCAAAACAGAAAATTCTCCCCTTGAGCTTTTTAAACAAGCCCTCTCTGCGACGACAAAAGCTATCGCGGGCGAGCGCGAGCTTGAGGTTGGGTTTGGCAATGCTCCGGCAACCTCTGATACCAGTATCACGCTGCGTACGCCGCCACGCGATTTGACGCCCGGTTTTGTTGCTGCCGCCCGCGGTGAAGCCGATGCTGTTGCCTTGCGCATTGCACATCATGACCCAGCCGCTCATGCCAAACATCGCCCGCAAGGAGACATTCAACGCGACGTTTATGAAGCCGCAGAAACGGCCCGGATCGAAGCGATTGGCGTGCATACAATGGACGGCACGGCTGCAAACCTTGATGCCGCACTCACGGCCAGATGCGCTGCAGATGGTATCGACCGGATCAATGATCAAGAGGACGCGCCGCTATCCTTGGCTGTTGAGTTCATCCTGCGCGAGCGCCTGACGGGGCGCGCCCTGCCCCCTGCGGCCAAGGCGATCGCCGACTTCTGGCGCAAGGAGGTGGAAGCCAAGGCGTCTAACCCAATCGAAAAGCTCGCTACGCAAATTGAAGATCAATCCGCGTTTGCAAAAACAGTGCGCGACATGATCCGGGACCTCACAATGGGGGAAGACGCGGGCGATTCCGATGACCGGGACAATCAAGACGAGCAAGACCCTGAAGACGCGCCCAATGATCAGCGGGCCGGCGAAGATGATAGTTCCGATGAAGAGCAAATGGGCAGCTCCATGGAAGAGCTGGAAGCTGGCGACGCGGATGATCTGGACGGCGACGATGCCAATGTTCAACTGGATCAAGACGCTGAGATGGAGGCCGACGACTCTGCGGATGAAGCAGATGAAGGGGCCAAACCGCTGCGGCCAAATTATTCCGGCGATGACAGCGCAGACTATGTCTATAGAGTTTTCACCCGCGCCAATGATGAAATCGCGCAGGCCGCTGATCTGTGCGATCCAGAAGAACTGACACGGCTGCGGGCCTATCTCGATCACCAGTTACAATCCTTGCAAGGCGCGGTCTCCAAGCTCGCCAACAAGCTGCAACGCCGCCTGATGGCACAGCAAAACAGATCATGGAGCTTCGATCTGGAAGAAGGCGTTCTGGATACTGCGCGTCTGACCCGCGTGATTACTGACCCCACTGTTCCGCTCTCTTTCAAACAGGAAGATGATAGCCAGTTCCGCGATACGGTTGTTACGCTCTTGCTTGATAATTCAGGTTCGATGCGCGGACGCCCGATCATGGTGGCGGCGCTTTGTGCAGATATCCTTGCCCGCACATTAGAGCGGTGCGGTGTGAAAGTGGAAATTCTCGGCTTTACCACAAAGGCTTGGAAAGGCGGCATTAGCCGTGAAGATTGGGTGAAAGCTGGCAAACCGGCAGGACCCGGGCGCTTGAATGATTTGCGCCATATTGTCTACAAATCGGCAGATGCACCTTGGCGACGCGCACGGCGTAATCTTGGCCTGATGATGCGCGAAGGTCTGTTGAAAGAAAACATTGATGGCGAAGCTTTGCTTTGGGCACATGACCGCCTGATGGCCCGGCCAGAACAGCGCCGGATCATGATGGTCATCTCCGATGGCGCGCCTGTTGATGACAGCACCTTGTCTGCCAATGTTGGCAATTATCTTGAGCGGCATTTACGCGAAGTGATTTCCTATCTGGAAACACGCTCCCCGATTGAGCTGATTGCAATTGGCATCGGCCATGATGTGACGCGGTATTACAAACGCGCGGTGACAATTGTTGATGCCGAACAACTTGGCGGCGTGATGACCGAGCAGCTTGCCTCCCTGTTTGATGAAGATGGCCCGGCCAAAGGCGGCACATCCGCGCCGCCCAAAATGGAAGTTGCCGCAAAATCTGCCATCAGCGGCGCAGCAGCGGGCGCGCCGACCTATGGCGGCAAAGTTGGCACAGGCCGCGATGTTAAGAGGACAAGCTTGCAGGAGGTCAAAGGTGCAAAACGCTAAGGGCATGATTTGGGTTAGCATCGCTCTGGCCCTAGCTCTGGCGGCCTGCACAAATCGCGGTTTAGCAACAGAAGACAAACCGCCGATAATTCCGCCCGCAGCGCCGCTAAAAATTGAAACCAACATATCCGAACTTTCTGATAGGTCGTGTCCTGATAATGCTCGATTTACCCAGCCCCAATCTATATCGATTAATTCCGTTGCGCTTACGAATATTGACACCGAAGGCGCTGTCCTAAACGAAGGCGTCACGCTTAAGGGCATTTGGGCACTGACCAGCGATGAACCGAACTTTGGCGGCCTGTCTGGTATAAGCCAGCATCGCTCCGGCACGCTTCTTTCCGTATCCGATGCGGGCGCATTTGTCTGGATCGGCCTGGACGATGGCATACCTGATGGGCACGGCGCGATTGCATATATGCGCGATGAAACCGGCGATGTGTTTGACAAGAAATCCGCTGCCGACGCTGAAGGCCTTGCGCTCACAGATAGCGGGATCGCGCTTGTCAGCTTTGAAAGAAACGCCCGCGCGCTGGCATTCGATCTGGAAGGATGCGGCGGCGCGGCGCGGGGCGCGCTGATTGCTAAGGTTCCTGACAGGCCTGCAGGGCTTGGCAAAACCATTCCAGAAAATGAAGGACCTGAAGCGCTCATGATTGACCCGGACGGGTTCCTTGTTGGCGGGCTGGAAGCACAAGCTGGCGATGCGGCGGCGATCGGTAAAATTTCGCCTTCTGCTGTGTCATTTGAAAAGCGCATTGC
>CAZXTI010000207.1:0-3487 GCA_964643565.1 uncultured Hyphomonas sp.
GGCGGCGAGGAAGCGACAGCGATTAATTACCGAACAGAAGATTTCGAACAGATCATACAAGCGGCAGGCGGGGCAGATGTCATCCTCGACATGGTCGGCGCAGACTATGTCCAAAAGAATATTTCCATCGCCAAAACCAATGGCCGCATCGTCAACATCGCCTATATGAACGGCTCGCAAGTCAGCGTGAACCTGCTCCCGCTCATGCTAAAACGCGCTGTCCTCACCGCCACCACACTGCGCGCGCGCTCAGCCAAGGAAAAATCCGCCCTGCGCGAAGCCATGCAAGACACATTCTGGAAAGCGGTCGAAACCGGCGACATCAAACCCGTCATCGACACGGTCTTCCCTGCGCGAGAGGCAGAAGCCGCCCACGCCCATATGACAACCGGCGGGCACACCGGCAAAATTGTGCTGGAGTGGTAGGCGGCGGTCCGTGCAGGTGATCATTTGCTGTCGAAGCACGAGAGGCCGTTCTGGGGCGAATTTAGGCCGCTTGATGGAAATGCTATAGGCATCCGTGTTCGTGTTGTGTGCCTTCTGCGAAAGTTAGTTCATTGGTATCTGAAAATTCGATGAATACGTAGATATATATGTTGCATGCAATATTGTGAGCCTCTCGCACATAAAGTGCGCGCCCTTCATCAATTTCGTATTGGTATCGCGCCCAAACATCATCATCTGGTATCCGCTCAAAGCCCCCTTTTTCTAATACCCTTAGAACGCTTTCACGACTTTCACCTAACTTAAATTGAGAAGGTACCAGAGGAGTACGGTCGCCCCACGCTTCAATATTTGGATCGCTTCTTATCTCTTCGACAACTCGATTTAACTTCAAGTCAAATCGCTCCATCGCATTAAACAAGTAAAGCCCACCTAAAACGAGTATGGAGAGAACTAGAATGCCCACTACCTTCAAAGTTCTCATTATA
The DNA here is from genome assembly GCA_964643565.1 of uncultured Hyphomonas sp. Lineage (GTDB taxonomy): Bacteria > Pseudomonadota > Alphaproteobacteria > Caulobacterales > Hyphomonadaceae > CALLCD01. Next base: position 933 of record CAZXTI010000207.1, read on the forward strand.
AATCCCTTGATTTACACAATAATCAGCTTCACGAACGCCTGTCGGCGCCGATATTTTAGCACTGTAGCACAGCATAGTTTTGTTTAATTGTATTTGCGAGCAGCGTCCGACTTTGGGCGTTTTAGGTCCCTCCCATCGCTTCCAGACCACCCAATATCCACACCCCACTTCCCAATGTCGCAAAGCCGCGCTATAAGCGGACACGTTAGAGCATCCTGATATACCGCCCTGACTGCCCGGCCGAAGCGCCGGGTTTCGTGTATTTTGGAGTCAGGATGCGTCAGAAAAAGGAATTTGATCCATGGCCGACATTTTGATGCCAAAAGCCACCGCTGTCTGGTTGATTGACAACACAACGCTGACCTTCGACCAGATCGCTGATTTTTGCGGCCTTCACCATCTTGAGGTCAAAGGTATCGCGGATGGCGATGTTGCTGAGAATATGCGCGGCGTGGACCCGATCGCTGGCGGTGAGCTAATACGTGAAGAGATTGCCAAGGGCGAGGAAGACAGTACGTATCGGCTCGAAATGGCGCCGTCCAAGATCGCGCACATCCCGCAGCCAAAGCGCAAAGGCGCGCGCTATACGCCCGTCACCCGCCGACAGGATAAGCCTGATGCCATCGCATGGTTCATCCGCAATCACCCGGAAGTCACCGACGCGCATATCGGCAAACTGATCGGGACGACGAAATCAACGATCAATAATGTCCGTGAACGTACACACTGGAACGCGGCGAATATCAAACCTGTTGACCCGGTGACACTTGGCCTTTGCTCACAGATCGAGCTGGACGAAGTGATTGCCAAGTCCGCCGACAAGCGCCGCAAAATGGAAGAAGCACGCGCCAAAGAAGAAGATGGCCCCGGCTTGCAATCTGCAAAAGAAGATGCCCCGTTCCCGGCAGAAGAGGCCGCTGCATCAACTGAAGAAGAGGGCGCAATTTCAGCCGACGATATCTTCAAGAATTTTACAGGTTAGTCCAGCGTGCCGCCAAGTTGCAGGCGGCCGCCATCCATAATCAGTGTTTCGCCTGTGATGATCGCTGCGCCGGTGGAGGCAAGATAGCCAACTGCCTCGGCGATCTCATCGGCCAAAGCTGCGCGGCGCAAAGGTGTGCGTGTCTTTAGCCACGGCTCATCATTCTCAGCACGCGGACGAATTGCGCAAACCGCGTTAACGCGAATGTGCCGGTCTGCCAGCTCAATCGCGCCTGCTTGAACCACAGCTTCAATGGCCGCTTGCGAAATGCTCTCTGAGAACTTTCCTAAACTCGCCAGCCGCGCTGACAGGCTGAGGACAAAGGTCGCCGTTCCAGCTTGGCGCTGACGTTCAGGGCCATCGCTGATAAGCGGGGTCTGTTCGCTAAGCTCCTCGGCAAATAAGCGCAATGCAAGCGTCGCGGCGCGCGCATCGCGTATCGTCAATTCATCGAACGTCTCCATATCGACATCGAGCAAGGCGGCTGGTTCGGGGAGGGCCGGGATAATGACAAGATTATCAATCCGGTCATAGGCTTCAAAAGCCGCATTCAGCGCATTACGGATCCCGATGATTGTATGCAGATCACCGTGATGGGGGATGACCCCGCCATCAAACTCGTCGACAGAACGCGCAAGCGCATCTTCATTAGGGCTTGCAACGATAACTCTGTGCCCGCGCTCGTGAAAATGCCGCGCGCAGGCGGCGCCAACATCACGGCCAAGACCGAGGATAAGTGTGACGGGTGCAATCATATTAGCTAGTCTTCCGATGCTGTATTAGCGGCGGCAGATTTTTTCTTCGATTTCGTTTTTGCCGAAGATGTCTTTGTCTTGGTAGTTGCTGGCGCGCCTTGCTGCGCGTTTAGCGCCTCTGTCAGAATTGCCAGGCGATCAGTATTTCTGTGCGCGGCCATAACCGCTTCTGCTTGCAAGCGAACGATCATGTACAGCGTTAGGAGAAACCCTGCAGCCAAGGTGAATTGCAGTAAGCCGGAGAAAAAGGCTGATTTCCAAAACCAGCCAAACACTTCAACGACGAGTATCAACAGTAATGAAACCACAAACAAAGCGCCGACAATATTAATTGCCATGCGAATCACTGACGGCGACAAGGCTCGATCCTGATTCAATAGGTCACGCATACAAAGCTCTCCGGAAAATTGGTAACAACATCCGGGACTTATAAAGTCAGGGGGTTAAAATTTTAAGCCCTTAGCGGGTCAAATTTGCCAATTGTTCTTTTAAGCGCAGTTTTTGGCGCTTTAGGGCCGTAATCTCAAGTGGGTTTGGCGCGGGAGATTTTTGTTCAGTCTGGATTTTTGCATCCAGACTACGGTGTTTTACGGACAACTCATTAATATGATTTTCTATCGACATATGCGTCACCACCTTCTTTTTTGTTATGAAAGCATCCTATCATATTGGAGGGTGAGAGTCATTACGGATAAGGGAAATCACATTTCTAATTCAACCATTAGGGGTGCTGGACTTACCCAAATACAGCTGACCGGGCAGCTAACCGAATTGGCAGATTCCATGGGGTGATCCTCGCAAATGCTTGACGTAGCGCG
>CAZXTI010000208.1:0-3462 GCA_964643565.1 uncultured Hyphomonas sp.
CCGGTGACGCGCACAGCTTCAATTTCTGCGCGCGTCACCGGCTGGCCATAAGCAATAATAGAGAGTGTTTCCAGCGAGGCTTGCGAGAGTTTTTTCTGCACATGGCGCTCTTCGACAAACAAAAAGGACATATCCTCAGCCGTTTGAAAGCGCCATTTTCCAGCAACTTCCATGAGTTGAATACCGCGCCCGGCATAGGTGCGCTTTAGCTCCATAAGCACTGTGGCTGGCTCAACATCCGGCGGTAAAATTTCAGCAATCTGCGCGGCGCTCATCGGCTGTCCGGCCGCAAATAAGACCGCTTCAGCACGGCGCAAGGCCTCGATCATCGCTTCATCATAAGTCTCGGCCTGGCGGCTCATCATTTGCGGCGCGGTGACTTTGGTAGAGACCTGCTCTGTCTCAGCTCCAACATCGCCGCCCTCTTCTGACATCAAATCCCGTCTCGCCTTAGCGGAGCGTTTATATGCAAAGGACAATTGCTTGACCGCGTCACGCACGCTCTTGCTGTCAGTTTCTTTTGTCATCAGGTCAATCTGTTCAAGCGGGTTCATACTGTTCCTCTTCCTGAGGCATTGTGCTTATGCCACGCAGATAAAGTGTCGTAAAATGCTCTTTCTGGCGCAGGTCAACATCGCCGTCCCGCGCCAGCTCCAGCGCAGCAGAGAACATGCTCGCTGTGACCGAGCGTTCCGGGAGTTCTGTTCCGGGCAAAGAAACTTGCGCCCGGATATTGGCGAGACTTTCCCACGCGTCCATATCTTTCAGCAGGGATTTTAAAGATTGCCGCGCAGCCTCTAAAGGCAGCACGAATTGCTTTTCAATACGGTGCGGTTTGGCTTCTTCGCGGCGACGCTGGATCGTGCTGACTGCCTGCGTCAGATGATAGACTGTCGCGCTATATTCGGTATGCTTGATGACCTTGGGCTGTTCCGGCGCGCCGCGCAGAAAGACAACATTGTTCAGCACCGGACCATTCATCAATTCATCGCCGGCTTGGCGCATCGCATCAAGACGCTTCAGACGGAAAGCAAGCCGCGTGGCAAGGTCTTGTCCGCTTATCTCGCCGTCCTCGGTCTTTTCCGGTTTCGGCAGCAGCAAGCGGGATTTCAAATAGGCCAGCCAAGCCGCCATAAGCAAATAGTCCGCCGCCAGATCAATCCGTTTGGATTTCGCCGATTTGATGAACTTCAAATATTGTTTGGCAAGCTCCAGAATTGACACTTTGAGCAAGTCCACCTTTTGACGGCGGGCCATATCCAGCAAGAGGTGCAGCGGGCCTTCATAAGCGTCGGTATCGACGATGAACGCATCTTCCAAATCTGCGTCTTCAGCTTCAGCTGACAATGCGTCGACGGTTACAGCATCGTTCACGCGGCCACCTCCAATGTTGAAAGAAGCTCATCAAGGCGCGCATAGCCCGCCTCGGCATCAAAAGGTTTTTCCAGTGTCGAGAAGTTTTCCGCGTGCCGCGCACGCGCAAGGCTTGCCCCTTCAAGCACATGGCTCGCCTCACCAACCTCATACATCTCTTTGAGAATCTGGTCAGCCTCTTTGACAAACCCAGAGCAATGAAGCGCAATATCGCACCCGGCCTCCAGCGCACCTTTCGCGCGCGCCGCCAGTGTGCCGCCCAGAGCTTTCATGCCAAGATCATCCGTCATCAACAAACCTTCAAACCCTATTCGCTGCCTGATAATCTCATCTATCATCTTGGCCGACAGGGTGGCAGGGTTTTCTGCATCAATCGCTGTATATGCAATATGTGCCGTCATCGCCATCGGCGCGTCCGTTAGGGCTGAAAAACAGGCAAAGTCTTCGCTCAGCTCATTGTCGCCTGCTGTGATTCTCGGCAGCTCTTCATGGCTATCGACAAGCGCGCGGCCATGGCCCGGAATATGTTTGATAACACCAGCAACGCCGCCATCACGCATGCCTCTGAGCGCCTCTCTGCCGAGCACGGCAATCTCTTCAGGCCCAGCGCCCATGGCCCGGTCTCCAACAATTTCGTGCGCGCCCGGGACCGTGCGGTCGAGCACAGGGGCGCAATTGGCGTGAATGGACATTGCAGATAATTCGTGGGCGATCAGCCGGTGGCCTAGCCAGCTCGCCTCCTTGCCGCGCGCCTGATCCAGGCGGTAAAGATCAGCATAAGCATGCGGCGCAGGAAATTTCGGCCAATGCGGCTCTTTCAAGCGGGCAACCCGGCCGCCTTCCTGATCAATAAAAATCAGACAGGCCCGGCCTAACGCGCCCCAAATGCTATCTATCAGTGTGCGGACTTGATCACGGGAGACACATGAACGACCCATCAAAATAACGGCCCACGGCTGAACGTCGCCAAGCATCCGGGCTTCTTCCGCCCTCAGCTCAGCGCCTGATACGCTCAGAATGCAAGCACGTTGTTCTCCACTCATCCAGCGACCACGATGCAGGTTTGATCCGCCGCCTTCAGCGCATCGCAAAACTCGGTCGCTTCAGCGCGCGCTTCAAATGCGCCGACGCGCAAGCGATAGAAGACACCTTTTGCCCCTAGATCAGCGCGCTGCACACGCTTTTCAGCACCGAGATACATCTCGGGTGATTTTGCTGTGGTCTTTGCCCATGCCGCGTCAGCGGCAGCTTGTGAGCGCAGGGCTGCAATTTGAACCAGATATTCGCCTGATGCGTTGAATGCAAACTTCTGCGCGGCGGCCGTTGGCGCCGGAGCGCTGGCTGGAACGGCAGCAGTATTCTGCCCCTCATCGGGAACATTGTTTAGGTCAGCAAGCGCCTCGACTTGCGCCAGCGCCGCACGCGGAATACCCGTTGCTTCATCAAGGTCTGTCTCTTCGCCGGGACGCAGATTTATCGGGGGTCCGCCCTGCAAAACTTCGTCTTCATCAGCTGCCGTATTGAGCGCCGTTTCAAAACCTGCATCTGAGCGATCTGAACCATCCAGCTCATCATATATACGCCGCTCTTGATCCGGCGCGATAACGCCGCCGGGATTTTCAGGGCGCGTTTTATAAGGCTCGGCATCCGCGTAAACAATCGGCAAAGCGCCCGCATCCGTGCGTACACCTGCTTTATATGTGTTCCAAATCACAGCCCCAAAGATCAGCAATACACCGCCGACAAGTGCCAGGATCAACGGCCCGCGCGCACCTTCGGATTCGCCCAGATCATATCCGCGATAATCATCGGAAAATGGGCCGAAATCATAATCTTGTTTTTTTACGTTACCGTTCATAATAATTACCTTGAGCCAAGCGCTCGTCCCCACTTAAAAGATTCACGCCGTTACATCGTTAACGTAAACCCAATTATTCTTAACGTTCTCTAAAAATCACCCTATTCTTGCCCATGATTGTGATCAAAATATGCTCAAATCATACTGTCGAGATTGAACAATCTGCGGTGTTCATCGATGGCAAAATTGTCAGTCATCCCGGCGATATAGTCGCAAACGAGGCGCGCGCG
>CAZXTI010000209.1:0-3458 GCA_964643565.1 uncultured Hyphomonas sp.
TCGCGAATGGGGTAGCGTTTTGGCAACGACAGATCTCAATAGAGACATTTTTATTTTTTCAGGAGGAATGCTGACCTATGACTAAACCCAGCCCGAGCAAGGGATTTTCATCTAATTTTCGCAAACGATTGGTCATTGGGGCCAGTATAAGTGCGCTTTTGGCCTTTTCTGCACCGATCGCAGGAGCCCAGGAAGCCGATGAAAGCGCAGAAGATGATGAGCGCCGCCTCGGGACGATCTTAGTTGAAGCCACACGTCGCGAAGGTGTGACAGTTCAAGATGTGCCGATTGCGATTACCGCTTTTGATGCAGACCTTCTCGAGCAAACAGACTTTAATCGCCTGAATGATCTAGAGCAGCTATCTCCAAGTGTGCAGATCACCCAAGGCCAATCGGCTTCAGCAGGTACGTCTATCTCTATTCGGGGTATCGGAACGGGCGCAGACAATTTCGGGTTTGAACCAGCGGTTGGTATTTTTGTTGACGGTGTTTACAGAACGCGCACCGGTGCAGCGATTTCAGAACTTCCAGAACTGGCCGGTGTTGAAGTCTTGCGTGGACCGCAAGGCACGCTATTTGGGCGGAACACGTCTGCCGGTGTTGTTAGCATTCGAACGGCAAAGCCAACCTTTGAGCCATCAGGCTATGCGTCGGCATCCTATGGAAACTTTGATGCTGTCGAACTCAATGTTGGTGCATCGAACCAGATTGCCGAGAACTTTGCAGCCCGCTTTGACGCGAAGTATCGTACTCGGGATGGTTTCGTTGATGATGTAAACTCCGACCGTGAGTTCAACGATATTGATCGCTTCGCACTGCGCGGACAACTTCTATATGAGCAGGGTGAAAGTGAATTACGCCTAATTGCTGATTACACACGCACGAATGAAAATTGCTGTGCCTCTACGATTGGAACGATTGGCGCATTTGGACCCTTGGTGCAGGGCGTCGCCGCAACCAATGGCCTTATCGGGAATGTTGATCCGGCAACATTGGTTGGTGATGATCGCTTCCTGACAGCGGTGTCTCCAAATCAAAGCTTCCGTGACAATGTTATCGATTGGGGTGTTTCAGCTGAATACACACAAGGCCTTAGCTTTGGTGAGTTTACGTCCATCACCGCATTGCGCGTCTTCGACTCAGTTCGTGATCAGGATATCGACTTCTCAGGCCTGGACCGTGCAGCGCGAAATGGAACAACAAATGCCGACCGCGCATTTACGCAAGAATTCCGTCTGCAAGGAAACACTGGCAAGCTCGATTGGCTCGTCGGTGCATTCTATCTGAACGAAGAGATCAACACATTTGACACGATCCAGTTTGGCGCCGACGCTGATGTATTTAGTGACGCATCATTTGCTGGCTTTTCTGCATCGAACCCAGGCGTGCCAGCCTTGTCTCTATTCGGTACGAATGTCGGCCCAGGACCAGGCGGCGGTGCAACCCCGTTCCTGTTTACTGACCAGGCTGGGCTAAGCGGCCTACCGGCTGGAACAATTGTTCCGTTCGCACTTCTGCCAGCCGTCATCGAAGGCGCAGCCACGATCGCAGGTCAGCAGGCTGCCGCAGCGCTTCTTCCGGCATTGCAAAATGGGCTTATCACCCAAGCTGAATTCGACGCGCAGGTGGCGGCAGCTGTCGGCGCGACAGTAAACGGCGCAACAACGAACTTCTCACCATTCTTCCTGCCATCAACACCGGCAGGGGCAGGGGCGTTTGACACATTCAATCAGACCACAAATGCGATTTCGATTTTCACACACAATGAATATTCGGTCACTGATAGGCTGACGCTTACCGGTGGTTTGCGGTATAATTATGAGGAAAAAGACATCACGGCTGACCTCGATGCCTCTAGCGTTGCAGCGTGTTCGGTTCTTCAGGATCCGGCCACGTCGTTCTCAACGACAGCTATTCCGGATTTGAACGCAATTGCTCCATTCTTCGCGGTGGCCAACCTCTTTGCATGTAACCCGGCGGTTAACCCGGAGTTTGATGCGCTCAGCGGTGGCGGCGAATCGCGGTCCGATAGCGAATTTACCGGGACGATTAAAGCGGCTTATGAAGTGACGCCAGATGTCTTGCTCTTTGCTGGATATAATCGCGGCTTCAAATCCGGCGGCTTCAATCTGGACCGTTCCAGCTTTGAGTCCGCTTTCGTTGATACGTTCCTTGGTATCCCTTCAGATGGCCCAGACTTTGGTGATTTGGAGTTTGATGAAGAGACGGTCGACTCATTTGAAGTTGGCCTCAAGTCCAGCTGGTATGATGGCCGTGTGACACTCAATGCGACAGGCTTCTTCTCGCAGATTGATGGCTTCCAGGAAAACACATTTAACGGCACGAACTTTGTTGTGTTTAACAATGATGTTGAGACGTTTGGTGTCGAGGTGGATGTTGGTGCTCAGCCAATTGATGGCTTGACCTTGCAGGGCGGATTTATCTGGGTGGATGCAACCCGAACCTCTGTTGACCCGAATGCGCCGCCTTTGGCTGGTGCTGTGAACGCTGACGGTACAAATACCGGTCAACAGCTCGGTAATACGCCAGAGTTCGTAATTACTGGACAGGGCACATATGTCTTACCAGTGACCGATTGGTTGAACGCATCATTCCATGCAAATGTTCGCTGGCAGTCTGACACCAATCTGGTGCAGGGCACACTGTTTGAAGCGTTTGAAAACGGTTCGTTTGCCACTGTTGGCGCACGTGCCGGACTGGAAACGGCAGATGGTAAGTTTGGGGTTTATGGCTTTGCAAACAATCTGTTCGATCAAGCGTTCAATGTGACGGCCTTTGGTGTGCCAGAGCAAACAGGCACGTTCGCGACATTCCCGGGCGAGCCACGCTTCTACGGCATCGAGCTTAGAACGCGCTTCTAGGCGAACGTCGAACAAATCAATCATGTTTAAGAGCCTCGTCTTCGGACGAGGCTCTTTTCTATTTAGGGTGATGAGGAGGGCTGCCGCGTATCGGCTAGCCGTTAGTCGCGCCTATTCAGCTATTCAGATGGCGTGCTTATTCTGGCGTCGAGCGTAGCGCAAAGATGGCCAATAGGAGGCTCGCTGCTTCAAAGGCGACAAATCGCCATGTGCCGGGCGTAGGAAGGTCTCCCAGCGCAACTGAGGCTGCGCGTGCGAGGCAGTAGCCGCCCATATAGGCAATGATGAACCAGAGCGCAGGGCGTCTCAGCTGAGCCCGTAGCGCGCCGGCCGCACACAGCGCGCTCGCACCGAAGCTAACGCCGCCAAATACACCGCGAATTTCGAATGTCCCGTTCGGGCCACCAATCTCCACGCCAAGACCAGATGTCAGCACTTCAGGGTAAAGCAAAGCATAAAGACCGAAAGCGAGAAACATGAGCGCCATGGCGCCGAGATATATACGTGTCCACATGCGGGTAGGGTGGGTCTTTTAGGCACAAGGCGCAAGAAAAAACCCCGACGGCTATGTGCGCG
>CAZXTI010000210.1:0-3453 GCA_964643565.1 uncultured Hyphomonas sp.
CATCCGGCCCGCTGGCATGTTCAGCCAGCCCCGTTCCGACATATAGCGCATCAATGCCCTGACCGGCCGCACCGCGCATATCCGTCTTAGGGCTGTCACCGATCGCCAAGACACGCGACCTCTCCGGCGCGCTGCCAAACTCGCCAAGCCGCGCAAAGGCCAAGTCATAGATCGCTGCATGCGGTTTGCCGGGATAAATCACCTTGCCGCCTGCCTGCTCATATATCTGCGCAAGCGCACCTGCGCACCAGTGCAGCTTGTCCCCGATGCGCACCTGAATATCAGGATTGGCGCAAACAAGTTCCAGCCCGCTCTTTGCAATCTCGCTAAGCTCTGCGCGGTAATCTTCTGGATGGTCATTGCGCATATCCCGCATGCCAATCAAAAGCCCAATCCCGGCTGCGTCCGGCTTGGCAACTTTTGTCAGATCCAGCCCCTCATAGAGGTATCGATCATGCTCCCAATCTGCATCGCCGCCCAGCGTCCATAAAGGCTTGTCCGCATTCTGCGCCAAGACCTGACGCGTCGCATCGCCAGAAGAGACACAAGCATCATAGGCTTCAGCCGGAATATTCAGCGGCTTCATATAGTCCAGAACTTGCTGGCTTGGCACAGGCGCATTGGTAATCAGCACCACCCGTCCGCCCTGCGCCCGAAACCGCACAAGCGCATCACACGCAGGCGCAAAAGCAGCACGCCCATTATGGATCACGCCCCACACATCACACAGGATCGCATCATAATCGGCCGCGACCTCGCTCAATCCAGACAAAAGTTTCATGCCCCGCACCTATGCGCCCAGCTCCCATCCGTCAATTCTGCAGCCGCCGAATTCCAATCCTTGCGCCTATGGGCTAGGCTCAATTTCACGAATCCAAGCTAGAGGGTGCTGAACATGGTGACTTTATCGCTAAGACAGTTTGTGTCGATTTTTGCAGGCGCTATTTTGCTTAGTGCCTGCGCCACGGGTACGCCGGGCGCGCCGATCATCGGCAGTAAAGTCGAAACCAGATATACTGCGCCGGCTGCCTATCAGGATCACCGCGACCAGCAACGCATCTTCAACACCAGCTCAGGCGATATCGCCTATACAGACCATGGCACCGGACCGACGCTTGTCTTGCTCCACGGCGTACCGACATCCTCGTGGATGTATCGTAAGATCATGCCAGATCTACAAAACTCTATGCGCGTTATCAGTATTGATCATTTAGGCTTTGGCAGCTCGGCCAAGCCCGACCAAGACACCGGATACACCGCAATTGACCATGCTGGGCGGGCAAATGAATTGCTGGCCTCGCTGGGCATCAAGGAATACGGCCTGATGATACATGATATGGGCGGGCTCGTGGCGTGGGAAATGCTGCGCGGCGATCCAGATGCGGTCAGCCATCTGATTATTTTGAACACGATTGTAAATGATGAGGGCTTTAAAGAGCCCGACCTAAAGCCCGGCGCTTTCACACGCAAATTGATGGACGCCTTTACCAGCCCGCTGACCAGCGTTGCCGTGATCACCAAGACATTCGCTGATCTGGGGCTTAGAGGAGCCAACAAGCTTAGCGAGCTTGAATGCTTTGGCTATGTCCTGCCCATGCGCGAGGGGGCCGACCCTGCCCTCTATCAGTTCTTTACCGGGATCAATGATGACCTCTTCGCGCGGCTTGAAGAGAACCGTACACTGTTTGAAAACTATAAAGGCGAAACCCTCGTCATGTGGGGCGCACAAGATGAAACGCTAACAGTGGAGCAATTACCAATCCTGCAAGACATGCTCAACGTGCCGGATGAAAACATCCACATCTATGACAATAATGCGCACTTCCTTGCAGAAGAAATCCCGGACGAAATTGTCGCGAAAGTTCGCGCCTTCTATCCGTAGCAAATGTCCAACTGTAAAGGCGTGAGCTTAGGCCGACCTAGCCCGCATTCGACAAGCGCGCGATGAACTCTTTCGGCGGCGTTGTTTCTTCCATCAGTGACGCTTTGATCGGGCGCGGCGCACCGAATATGTTGCCCTGTCCGAACGGGATATTATAAGGCAGCAATTCGACCACATTGACTTCATCTTCCATCTTCGCAGCAATCAGTGTGACGCCATAGCGTGAGAAGACTGGCGCAACATCCTCGCCCTCCAAGCGGCGTTGGATCGAGCAGACCGGACGCGCACCATTTGGATCGCGCAATTCCTTGAGCAATATGTCACCGCTCATTTTGACATACCGGATACCTGCATCCTGCAGTCTTGGCAGATCAAGCGTGAGGCCCATTGCATTATCAATCGAAAACCGGAAGCCGAGGCTAACCAGCAAATCCATATTCTGGCGCATTTTCCGTGAGCGCGTTTCAAAGCGGTCAGCAGGCAATTCAAAGATAAGCGCGCTGGCCAAGTCCCGGTTAGCTTCCATATAGGTAAGAAAGTCCGGGAAGAAAGCATCATCTTCAAGCGAAGAATTGGACATATTGCAAAAGACGCCGACCCTGCGGTCGCGCTCAGCCAGTTTGCGAACAATCTGAACACAGCGGAACAATGTCATATTATCGATCATCGGCAGCAGATTAGAGCGCCGCGCTGCATCGAGGAATTCTGCTGGCATAATCAAACTGCCATCTTGGGTACGAAGCCGCGTAAAGCCCTCATAAAAAGAAACCCGGCGCTGGGGCAGAGACACGATGGGTTGCAAGTGCAAATCAACGCGCCCATCCACCAGAGCGCTTTTGACTAATCGCAAGGCCGCATCATCCTCAGGCTGGATCGCAGCGGATGAAACTGCCGGAGCTGCCTTCGCCGGCGCCCCATTAAGCTGGCCTTCGAAATTATCGCTAAGACGTCCAATAAGCGTTTCAAGCTGGCGCATTTCTGTAATCAGCGCATCTTTTCGCTCTGTCAGCTCATGCTTTACGGTCGTTTCCACCGCATCTGTGCGTGCTTCAACAACTTTAATCCGCTGTTTGACATCAGTTGAAGACGCATCAATGTCCTTAACCTTCTTCTCGATCTCAGCAATTTGCTTTTTCGGACGCGACATCAACAGATGAAGCTGCCCAAGGATCAGCGTAATAATCGCCCCGCCGCCGATGGATATAGGCAATGATTGCCCCGCAATGGCCAGCAAAGCCCATCCGGCACCTGCCCCCAGCGCAATGTAAATCAGGAATAGAAAGGCTACCATTTTGCATTTCTCCAGTCGAGAATCAGCTTTTAAAGTTAACAGATAGCGCGAAATTGTTAACGAAATCCTTGTGTTTTATTAAATTTAACTGCCAAACGTTTCGCTGCCCAATCGTTGCACGAATGTCACGCCGAACGCTGGAAGAGATAATTCGCTTCATCAGCTTTTGACAGTCGGCCTTCCTACACCTCAAATAAGTTAAAGGATTCGCACGGACAGTGTGCGAGGGGTGAAGGGTAGCGGGAACTTTGGAAACGAAGTTCCCGTCCTGATTCTAATC
>CAZXTI010000211.1:0-1324 GCA_964643565.1 uncultured Hyphomonas sp.
CTCTATCGCGGCTTCTGCTTCGCGCATGATATTGGCGACGATGTCGGCGACAGAAAGCACTTCGGTTATGCCGCCAGCCGACTGGCCCATCGCGAAGCATGATTTATTTGCATCGAGGCGCGCTTCGTCAACCACGCCGCCAATGCCGCCAATGACATCGGTCTGGATGGAGTGCATGGCTTGCATGGGGAAGGGTTGGATGTCGCCGGGGCGCGCTTCCCAATCCTTGATATAGTCATTGGTGCGGCAGCGCATTGGCTTACCGGAATAGCATCGGGTGCGGGTGGTATCGATATCGCCTGCGCCGACCACCGCGTCTTTGTAGCTTTGGGCTGCGTGGGCTTCTTCAGAGGCGATGAAGCGTGTGCCCATCCAGACCCCGACCGCGCCAAGCGAAAGGGCGGCGGCAAGTCCGCGTCCGTCATAGATACCTCCAGCAGCGATGACTGGAATGTTCACCGCTTCGACGGCTTGGGCAACAAGCGGCAAGGTTCCGACGAGGCCGGTATGTCCGCCGCCTTCGCCGCCTTGTAGGATGACCGCGTCGCAGCCTGCTTGTTCAGCTTTGATGGCATGCTTAACCGCGCCGCCGACGACCATGACTTTGACGCCAGCATCCTTTAGTTTTTTCATGATTGGCAATGGGACACCTAGGCCTGCGACAAAGCTGTCTGCGCCGCCATCGATGATGACGTCCACAGCAGCTTCGAGACTTTCAGGCTGCGCGGCGAGAAGGTCCACGCCGAATGGTTTATCTGTACGTGCACGGACATCTGCCATTTGATCGGCAATGAAATTAGCATCCATGCCCGCCATGCCAAGCACGCCGTATCCGCCTGCATTGCACATGGCCGCGCACATTTCGGAATATGATACGCCGCCCATACCGGCCAGCATGATTGGATGCTCGATGTTCAAAAGCTCGCAAAGTTCGGTGTTCAGGCCCATGAAATATTCCTCTTTATCGCCTTTTTTGCATTTTTGTAGCGGGGCGACTTTAGGTCAAGGCAATAGGGAATTGTGGGTTAAAAGTGCTCAAAAATGGTCTGAAAAGTCAGTTTGTTGCCGATTTGGGCGGAATAACCGATTTTCTATGAAATACGCAGGCGAAATCATGAGTTTCTGCACTGTGTTGAGCGTTTGAAAAACACGCCGGAATATGAGCCTCTGACCCCTGATTGATAGAATCAAATGGTCTGTCGATCGACCGAGGGTGCGAACAGATGCCTTTGTAAAAAATGGAGAGGTAATATGAGAAATATCCTATTAGCTGGTGCAGCGGCCATGGCGCTTGTTGCGTGTGGTGCTGCTGAAGATGCAGCAA
>CAZXTI010000211.1:1424-3431 GCA_964643565.1 uncultured Hyphomonas sp.
GCCGCCGACGCGGTTGAGGCTGGCAAAGAGGCTGCAACTGAGGCGGCAAGTGATGCAGCGGACGCCGCTTTGGATAAAGCAAAAGCGGCTGCCGACAAGGCGACCGATTCAGCTGCTGACGCGGTTGACGGGGTTAAGCCAAAGGGTAGCTAAGCGCGCCCTGAACACAAAAACAAAACGGCCACTGACGGGATGTCGGTGGCCGTTTTTTTGTCGATATACTGATCACCTAAAAGATCGCATAACCGCCATCGATAATGAGCGTATCTCCTGAGTGATATTTGGAGGCGTCTGAAGCGAGATAAACGGCCATGCCGCCAAAGTCTTCAGGTTCGCCCCACCGCCGCGCCGGAACGCGCGAGATGACTTTACTGGTGAACACTTCAGAGCCTTGCGCTGCGCCGGTCATTTCTGTTGCGATCCAGCCGGGCAGGATGGCGTTGGCGCGGATGCCATAGCGGGCATATTCAACAGCAATGCCTTTTAGCATGGAGATCAAGCCGCCTTTGGTCGCTGCATAAGCTTGATTGCGCGCAGCGCCTTCGATGGCAGAGAGGGATGAGATGCCGACAAGTGAGCCGCCGGGGTCGCCGTCTTTTGCGCGCTTGACCATATAGTTGCTGGCTTCGCGCAAGGTCCAGAAAGCACCCTCCATGTTGACGTTCATGATTTTGCGCCAAGCGTCGGTCGTGATCTCGGAAAATGATGGTGCGCCAAAGCCCATGCCAGCATTTGCAAAACAGCTATCGATGCGCCCGAAATGAGCTTCGACCTCGGCCATGGCTTCTACGACGGCATCTTCGTTGCCGACATCGACTTTCCAGGCTTTTGCTGTGCCAGCGCCAAGGCTGTTCAGGGTTTCGGCGGCGGCTGCATTGGCGTCTTCGCCGCGCCCCCAGATTGCGACATTGGCACCAGAGGCAGCGAGCGCTTGGGCCATGCCAAGCCCAATGCCGCGATTGCCGCCAGTGACGAGGGCGGTTTTTCCGGTGAGATCAAACGGGGCGTATCCCATGTTTCATTCCTTTTGGTGAGGTTTATGGCTCTGTCTGGCAGGGTTTCCGGTGAGGTGGTCAAGCTATATTTTTACCCATCTTCTTTGCCTTGTCGATTATGTGTCGCGTCTCGTCCCATAAGGGGAGCTGGGCGAGGCGTTCTGGCGAGATAAATTCTGCATGCTGGGCATCGTCTGCGCCTTTTGGCTCGCCGCTGATCCAGCGCGCTGCATAATCGCACAAGAGATAGTGTTGGCCGGGGGCTTTGTCCGGCGCGGGGAAGATGCCGTCGACCACATCGATCAGGCCTGTGAGCTCGGCGGTGATGCCGGTTTCTTCTTTGAGTTCTCTGAGGGCTGCATGCTGGGCGGGTTCGCCAAATTCGATGCGCCCGCCGGGGATTGACCATTCGCCTTGCTTTGGCGGCTTGCCGCGCCGGATCAGCAGGACATCTTCCCCGCGCAAGCAAACGATGCCAACGCAAGGGATAATGGCCGGATCAGCGTTTGTATCAGGATCACTCATTAGGCAAGCGTAACGGTTTTTTCGCCGATGTCACTTCAAGCCTTAAGTGAACTGACACGCGTGTGCTTGCTTGAGGGGGTATAAAAGCGGTAAAACTGGGTTAACACTTTTCGGCGAAGATGTAATCATGGATGAACTGGCGGACAAAGCAAAAGGCGCGCTCTTGGCGATCGGGCTGTTGCTGCTTTTGGCGTGGCCCTTTTTGGGGCTGGCCTATACGATTTATCTTGGTCGCTAAGCCTTTTGGTCGCTTATAGGGGCGGCTTCAAAAAAGTGAGTTTTGCGGCGCCTTTTTTACGTTCATCGCACACTGTCCAATCTTTCCAGTCTATTTCTTCTGCGGCGGCTGTTTCGACCATGGCGATTGCGTCTGTTGATAGCCATTGCCCATCGACGAGCTGCTGTAAGGCGGGGACGACCAGATCCTTATTATAGGGCGGGTCGAGGAAGGCGATGTCGAAGGGTTCGCCGAGATTGGCTGGACGCG
>CAZXTI010000212.1:0-3428 GCA_964643565.1 uncultured Hyphomonas sp.
TTGGGCCAGAAAGACCCACACCGGAAAGGGCCTTACCGATTCCATTGATGGCGCGAATGACGGGGGGGCGCTTCACACTGGTATTCGACATTAAACTTCTCTGCTTTGCCTATGTTTTCGGTTAGGCAAACCGCAAATTGCACCATGTGTCCAGTCGAAAGATAAGCGCCTGCGCGTATTGACGCTATCGATGCGCCGCGCCACACAATTGGAAATGAGGAAAGCGCAACATTCTGAAACCAGTGGGGGAGCGGGTCTTGCGCTTGCTGGCGAGCATGTGCAGCTTCTTCCGCAGGGCGCTCTGTGGTGGCCAGACAAGCAGCTTTTGGTGTTTTCTGATCTACATTTTGAGAAAGCGTCATCTTATGCGACGCGCGGGCAGATGCTACCGCCTTATGATACAGCGGTGACCCTTTCGATTGTCGAGGCTTTGGTGGCTGAATATGCGCCAGAAATTTGCGTGTCGCTTGGAGACAGTTTCCATGATGGGCACGCAGAGCAACGTCTTGGGGCTTCGGCCACCGCGCGGATCAAAGCGCTAACGGCGGTGACAGATTGGGTGTGGGTGGAAGGCAATCATGACCCTGATCCGCCTGCACATCTGGGCGGCCGCGCTACCCATACACTTCGCTTGGGAAATCTGGTGTTTAGACATGAGCCAAAAGGCGAGGCGGGAGAAGTTGCAGGCCACTTACATCCGGTCGCGAAAGTATCGTCTCATGGTCTTTCTATCCGCAAGAAATGCTTTGCCTCAGATCATGAGCATTTGATTATGCCTGCACTTGGCGCGCTCACAGGCGGGCTGAACGTGCTGGATGTCGCGTTTCAATCGCTTTTTCCGGCAGGGCTTCAGGCGCATGTCCTTGGATCAGACGGCGTTTACCAGCTCGCAAGCGGCCGGTTGGTCGCCGACCGAGCATAGTACTAACTAAGCGGCTTTTTTCTCGGTCTTGAGCGTTGCGTTCAACACATCAACAAGGCGGGTCGTGATTTGCCCTGTTTCGGGCATCCCAGCTGAGCGTTCAAAAGCTTTGATCGCTGTGCGGGTTTGTCCGCCAGCCACGCCGTCCGGTGTGCCAACGTCGTAGCCAAGTGCTGATAAGACCTTTTGAACAGACAGGACGCGGTTGCCAGCGCCCGCAGTGTTCCAAGCGCTTGAGCCGAACTTGCCGTTGGCAGCCGGGTTCGGTGTTGCCTTGCGCCATTCGCGAATACGTACACGAACAGATCGCGCAGCTTCTGGAGAGACAAAGCCTTGCGACAAAATCTCTTGTGCGGCTTGTTCTGCTCCGGTGTCGCCGCTTAATGCAGCGAGCCCGAACCAATATAGCGCTTCTTCATAGCTCGGTGATACACCATTGCCCTGCAAGTAGAGCTGGGCGAGGTTGTACTGACTGTCAGCATGGCCAAACTCGGCAGCTTTGCGGAACCATTCAGCGGCAACGAGTAAATTGGCTTCGCCGCCGTGACCGTTTGCATTGTAAGAGGCAAAGTCAAACATGGCTTCGACATTGCCTCCGCGAGCGGCGGCTTTGTGCCAATAGCGTGCCTGAGCAGGATCACGTGTTGTGCCGGTGCCATTTTCATGCAGCACGGCCAAATCATATTGCGCGATGGGTAGGCCTTGTTTGGCTGATTTTTCTAGCCATTGCGCACCGCTTTGAAAGCGTCCGCTTTGTAGCTCATTATTGCCCATTTTATATTGTGCAAAGCGGTTGCCCTCATTTGCGGCTGTGGACACGCTGACCGTTTTTGCAATCAGTGGGGTCGCCAATATTTTTGCGCGATCTACTGTTGGGACAGTTGAGGCGACCTCAACCGGGTCAGGAATGAGTTGTGGCTCTTCGACGTCTGTGCTTGCGAGCGTGGTTGCTGTCTCTGTCAGCTGACTGTCATCGCTTACATCAGTGTCCAGACCATTCTCAATTTCATCAGCGTCAACGGGCAGGGAGGCCAGTGTGGCGGACGCATCGACTGTGTCGCCGCCTGTTGGTCCGGCGCCTTCTGCGGCTTGCGCCGTTTCGATCTCGCCAGCGCTCTCGCCAAATTCTAGAGACGGCGCTTTTGTGTCACCGCGTGTGTAAAGAACACCGCCAACGACGGCTGCCGCTGCGAGCGCGGCGACGCCCAGCGCTTTTGTGCCATTGCTAATGCCGCCGGATTCTTTGGTTGAGCCAAATGGGCTGGAATCCGGTTTAGTGGCGGCATTCTTTGCAGCTGATCGGGCGCGGCTAAGATAGTCTTCTTTGCCCGTTTCTGCTCGTGCATTTTGCTCCAAGGCACCAGGCGGTGCTGCGGCTACTGTTTCGAATTCATCCTTAACGAATTCTTCCATGTCAGGCATTGGCGGAATATTATCTTCATCGGCGAAAATGTCGCTGTCGCGTGTCTCGTCAAGGCCATCATGAATAATCAAATCATCAGTTGCATTATTCTGAACGCTTAGTGTGTCATCTAGCACAGCGTTCGCATCATCGGCCCAGCTTTGGATGCCAGGTTCAAACTCATCTGCGTCATCACTGATCTTTGGCGGCGCTAAATCAGCTTCCATATCTGCTGCGATAGACTGAAAGTCTTTCTGGGCCTCAATATTGCTTTCCGGTTCCTCGAATATATCGCCTTCGGGCTCCTCAAAGATTGGGTCCAAAAAACCATGCAAGCTCTCCCCGGCTTGTTCTGTTGAGGGCGCGGGCGTATCAACCGCCTCGACGTCAGGTGTTAGATCTGTGTCGATCTTTACAGGCGCAACCATGGCTGGAATGGGGGTGCTCTCCTCGCGGGCAGCATATGGCGGCGCTGAGAAATCTTCAATTGCTTCAATGCGTTGGGCCAAAGCACCAATGGCTTTTTGTACCGGCGACATTGAGGTGATGGATTGCTCTTGCATGCGTTCCAGACGCTCTGAAACACTGCTGAGTGCGCCTGTCAGGCGGGCGTCTTGGCGCTTTTGTGTTTCATCCAACTTGTCAGCAAAGGCTTTAAGGGCAGCATGTTGACGCTTCTCAATACGCCGCGCCACACCTGCGACTTGTTCGCCAACTTGTTCGATCGCTTCTGCTGAACGCTTTTCGCTTTCGACAACGCGCTCATCAAGCCTATCGGCGAGTTTGCCAACTTCACCGCTGATTTTCTCGAATGTTTCGTCTTCGCGGCTCTCAAGATACTCAAGTCGATCATCAAGCGTGTTGGTAAAGCGGATCATTTCTTCGCGCAGGGCGTCGGTCTCAGTTTTCGCGTCCGTTGAGGCCAATGTCGTAATGCGTTTGTCTAAGCCCTCAGAGATGCGGGAGACTTGCTGGCTGACCACTTCAATGGCGCGGGCTTGCTGGTCCTGATTTGCCGTGAGGCGTTGATCGACGCTTTCAGTAACGCGCGCGACGGTTTCGCCGACCATATCCATGGTCTGCGTTTGCATGCTTTCATTGGTA
>CAZXTI010000213.1:0-3426 GCA_964643565.1 uncultured Hyphomonas sp.
AGGGAATAAAGATCAGGGTCCATTTCTGTGCTGGCAATGCCGCCCTGTACGAGCGCAATATCGGCGTCACCGTCGCGCACGAGGCGGAGATTTTCCACCGATCCAGCCGTTTCCAAAAGATCGACTTTAACGCCTTGATCGCCCAAAATGCGCTGATATCGCTCCGCATAGGCGTGATAAGCCCCGCTTGGAGAGCCAACCGCAAAGCTGATTTTGCGCGGCGGCGCAGGCTCAATAAACAACATGGCAAAGATCAAACCGCCCAGACCGACCGCAATAAAAGGCCAATAGGCATTGAAAAATTCGCGCATGGACCATCCCCCATATCCGCCGTTTCGCGGCTAAATCACTCAAAATTCTATGTATCACGGCTTCGGCATGAAGCCATCACATATTGGACACATTCGCGTTGCTTACTATTCATAAAGCAAATCACCCCACCCATATCGGCGGTGCAAGACACTTCGCGTCCTTAATAGATATAATGAAAGGGGACATGACATGACACAAGGAAAACTCTTTACCCGGTGGGTAAGCCTCGCCTTTATCGCTGCTTTCGCCACTGCCATTCTCGCGCTGGCATTAAGCGGGCAAGCATCGATTTATGGGTAAGGCTGCAAGTCTTTTGGCCGCCACGCTTAGATTTGGAAATAGTCTCCGGTGGCGCGCATTGTGATGTCTGCGACGGCGACGCCTTTGGGTTGATTGATCGCGTAGATGACTTGGTCGGCGATGTGGTCGGGGTCGAGGGCGGCGCAGGCAGAGGCGTCTTGGTCGACCAGATTTGGGTCTACTTCGCCGCGCAACATGGCTTGCATGGCAGCGATGTATTCATAGGCGTTTTGCCCGAGGATGCCCATGACGGCTTGGGGGTTCACGACGCTGGATGACAGGCCGGTGGTGGGCACGCCGGTTGGCTTCACCACGGTCACTTTGATCTTGCCGCGCGCTTCTAAGCGTAGAGACTCCGAGAGATAATTTACCGCCGCTTTCGAGGCGCCGTAAACGGCAGCGCCGGCCACTGGATAATTGCCATAGATGGAAGAGAGATTGATGACGTGGCCTTCTTCCTGAGCCACCATCTGATCATAGACGCTGATGATGCCGTTGAGCACGCCTTTGATATTGATGTCGATGCAGCGGCTCCATTTGTCGCTTGCGCTCTCATGGTCAGCGTAAAAGGCCAGAGGCATGATGCCTGCATTGTTGACCATGACATCGATGCGGCCAAATTTTTCGACGGCGTGCGCGGCGAGGGCGTGCATTTGGGATAGATCTGCGACATCAGCTTTGCGGCCGATCGCGACGCCGCCCGCTTTTGTTATGGCGGCGCAGGTTTCGTCCAACTGGTCTTGATTGATATCGGTGCAGACAAGTTTCGCACCTGCGGCGGCGGCTTTCTCACTGATGATCCTGCCAAAGCCGCTGGCTGCGCCGGTCACGATGATGGTTTTGTCTTTGATATGGTCCGTCATGAGGCGTGTCTTTCGTTGGAGGTGGGTGAGGGGTTTCAGGCTTTGTGGTAGGGCGTTCCGGCGAGGATGCTGGCGGCGCGGTAGAGCTGTTCGGCGATCATCACACGGACGAGCATGTGCGGCCAGGTTTGCGGGCCGAGGGCGAGGGTTTGCGGGACGGCTTGTTTGATGGCTGCGTCATAGCCTTCTGCGCCGCCGATCAGAAAGGTTAGGGCGCGCTCGCCATCATCGCGCCAATTGGCGATATTCTTGGCAAGTTTCACCGAGGGCCATGTGGGCCCATGTTCGTCGAGCCGGATGATTTTGCCTGCGCTTGGAAGTTTGGCGAGGAGGCGCGCACCTTCAGCTTTTAAGCCGCCGCCAGATTTGACGCTGACAATGTCGAGGCCGGACAGGCCAAGCGGGCCAGACAATTTGGAAAAGCGTTTTGCGTAATCGTCAATCAGGGTCTGTTCCGGGCCGGATTTGCCGGGGCCGACGACGAGCAAAGAGAGCTTCATTTATGTACGGCTGCGCTCGGTGCGGTGGTCGCTCGCTTCATCGCCCCAGATGCGTTCCAGATTGTAAAAGGCGCGCACTTCCGGGCGGAAGATGTGAACGATGATATCGCCGGAATCAATCAGCACCCAGTCTGCATTCGGCAAGCCTTCAACGCGCAGGCGCTTTGTGCCCTCCGCCTTCAGGCGCTGGGTGATATGGTCGGCAAGCGCAGAAACATGCCGCGCCGACCGCCCGGAGGCGATAATCATTTTGTCGGCAATGGATGTCTTTCCCTCAAGGTCGATAACGAGCAATTCTTCGGCTTTGTCGTCTTCCAAGCTTTCAATAATGGCGTCAGCGTGTTTGCTCACAATGCTTTCAGCAGAGTCGGCGGGCTGATTAGATGTTGCGGTCAGGGCTTGTCATCCTTTGTCTTTGATCATTAGGAAATATCTTAACACTCCCTTGGCCCTCGGCAAAGCGCTTTCGTGCTGGACATTACTGTTCGCTGTGCGAAATGAGGGGGATATTGGTTTTTACACGGCGAAGAACGGGCATATTATGAGCAGATTAGACGGCAAGATCGTATTGATTACAGGCGCTGCGCGCGGCATTGGCGCAGCAACAGCCGACGCGATGGTAGCGGCGGGCGCGAAAGTGATGATTGCTGATATTGATGAGGCTGAAGCAGTAAAACGGGCCGGCGAGCTTGGCGAAAATGCAGCATCTACCGCGCTCGATGTGCGTGATCCGGCAGCTTGGGCAGCAGCGGTGGCCGAGACGGGGCGCGTTTTTGGCGGGCTAACGACGCTGGTGAACAATGCCGGATTTGGCGGCGGACATATCGAAACGCTCGAAACGTTGGACTATGATACGATCCGCCAGATTGTTGATGTGAACTTTATCGGCGCGGTGCTTGGTCATCAAGCAGTTGTGCCAATGATGCGCGAAAGCGGCGCGCCATGCTCGATTGTGAATGTCTCGTCCAATACTGGCGTGCTTACGATGAATGGCTATTCGGTCTATGCGGCGACGAAAGCGGCGCTCATCTCGCTGACCAAAACGGCGGCGATGGAATTGGGGCCGAACATTCGGGTCAATGCCGTCCTGCCGGGCAGCGTGCATACGGATATGAGCAATCTGATGAATATGGATTATGACACGTTCTCGTCTGCGCTGGGCGGCATGCCGTTGAAGCGCGCAGCCAAAGCCGCCGAGATTGCCGAACCGATCATCTTCTTTGCAAGCGATGCGTCCAAGCATTGCACAGGCGCGGAGCTTTTAATCGATGCGGGTCAATCCACAGGCATCTATTTCCAAATGCTGCCGGGCCACCCCGACACTCCATTCCACAAGCTCACCAAGGCCGGACCGGAAAAGATGAAGGGCTAGGGGGAAGGGTTGGTAGAGGCTGAGAGTTTTGGCTGCTTTCGGCGTCGGAGGGGACGTTACATGCGGCTTAAGTCGCCCA
>CAZXTI010000214.1:0-3425 GCA_964643565.1 uncultured Hyphomonas sp.
CCATTGTCATAAGCAACACGGATCTCATGTGTGACTTGCTCCAGGTCATCAACATTACCAGCGCTTTCAGACGGGAAGGGGATAAAGCCCGGCCCGAAATTACCATCGCCTAAAAAAGCTGCGCCGAAACCGCCATCAATGTCTCCGCGCGAGCTGATTTCAGCCGTCTCATACCCAAAAATATAAGTCAACGACAGCGCATCGGTCACATCCCATTCGCCGCGCGTTGTGATCCCATAGGCGTCCAGTTGTTGATCGTTCATGCCGTCTTGCGCGACAGCGAAGCGGTCAAAATTTTCGCCGACGCCATTTTCACCCTGATCAATAATGTTCGCGCGGAACACACGCGCGGTCCCATCTGTTGAGCGGCCATGAAGATTAAACAGTACACGCGCATAATCGGTCGGCTCGGCCAATAGCTGAAAGCGGCCTGCAATCTCTTCAAAGCCTTCAAGCGCATCGTCTTCGCCTGTGAACAGATTGTCTACATAGTCGTCGCGGCGCTGATATAGGACAGAGCCGCGCACGGATAGGCCGTCAGCCAGAGACGTGCCAAACGCGCCCTCAAGATCAACCGTGTTAAAGCGACCATAACCTGCACGCACATAGCCATTCGTCTCATCGCTTGGTTTGACGCTATCAAATTTGATAATCCCGCCCGGCGTGTTGCGCCCGAACAGGCTTCCCTGCGGTCCGCGCAAGACCTCAACCTGTGCCACATCAAAAACCGGATACCCTTTCAGGATCGGGTTTTCATAAGGCACATCATCATAGACAAGTGAAACGGGCTGCGTGGAGTTCAGATCAAAATCGGTATTGCCGATGCCGCGAATATAAAAGCGTGGGAAAGTCCGCCCAAATGAGCTTTCGGCAACCACGCTTGGCACGCGCGCAGACAGAAAACGCACATCAGCCGCGCCGCCGCTAATATTGGCGAGCTTGTCACCGGATAGCGTTGTGATCGAAATCGGAACATCCTGAGCGTCTTGTGTAATACGCTGCGCCGTCACCTCAACTGTATCAAGGCGTGTCGGCGTATCCTCGCCGCTTTCCTGAGCGATCGCTGGTAAGGCCCCGGCACTGAGCGCCAAAAAACTAACACAGGACATGGCATTCAGGCGGTTGCGGCGAGTGGTCATTTCTATTCCCTCTAATTTCAATCGAGTTGGGTACAAGCATGTCCCGGAAGATTATCTGTGCCTGTCTTAGCAAATGCCAACGCCGTGCAAGCATGAATATGCAGTAATTATGCTGGAATTCATCGAAATTCGCCGGTGTGTTGCGAATGTTACACAATTAGGGCCGCAAGCCGGTCTGCGAACTCAGCCTAAGCGAAGGCCCGCTTTCCGAGATTCTGGCAATGTGCGTGAGCCGGCTTTTAGATCCAGGGATTAAAGCGCTTTGGCTTGGCCTTCTTCTGAGGCGCTTCCTCTTCAGCCACGTCCTCAACGGGGGCTTCAGGCGCGGCAGGTGCTTGAATTTCCTCAGCGGCCTCGGGGGCAATCGCAGCCTCTGCTTTCGCAGCGAGGTCACTCGCATTTTCATTGGCCATTGCTGTGAGTTCATCCGGTGTTGAGGTGAGCTGTTCTTTAAGCCCTGCGATCTTTTCTTCGATGTCTTCTGGAGCTTCAGGTTTCTCGATGTCAGCAATGATCGTGGCGGCGCGGCTGGTTTCAGCTTCGACGGCGTCGGCGATTTCCATTTCAGGAACGGCTGTTTCCAAAGCTTCCAGGTCGGGCGTGTCTAAACCTGCCGTGACGCTTTCTGAGGACACCGCTGCGTCAGTGGTGATGGGCAGGGCATCACTTACTGCAGCAAGCCCACTCAGAGAGACCGCGGTAAGAGCTGGTTCTGATGGGGCGTCTTCTGATGGCGCTTCTTCTATTGGATCCGCAGCAGGCGCTTGCTCGGGCTCTGCTTGACTTTCAGTTTCCGCGTCAACTGGCGCATCTAAGGTTTCGCTTTCAAGCGTGCCTTTGCTCTTTGCGCCCAGTGCTGCCATCAGGCCACCGCCGGTCAATACCGATGCGGCGGCTGTGAATGTTGGTGATGAGTGGCTGTCATCAACCTTTTCCAATGTTTGCTGGATGTCTTCGCCATTTACCTTGTTAGCCAAATCCGCAACGGCTTTTCCAACATCTGGCGCCTCGTCAAGATCGATGTCAGGCATTGCGGTTTCAACCGCGTCCATTGCAGCTTCGCCCAGGCTTTCTGCATCGGGTAGTTCAGGTGCGTCAGGAAGCTCGGGCAATTCGTCAGGGATAAGTTCGTCCGCGTTAAGCTCGACGTCTGGCAACTCGACGTCTGGCAACTCGACGTCTGGCAACTCGACCTCTGGCACTTCCACGTCTGGTAGCTCAACCTCCGGCAAGCTCATCTCGGCAAGGCCTTCTTGAGCCTCAAGCACCGGCGCGGGAACAAGCGTATCGTCAATATCGACGCCATTGGCTTCCACCTCAGCCATTTCAGCGAGGTCTTCAATCTCTTCGGCGGCATCTTCCAATGCATCTATGCTGTCCGCGTCAACGGCGGTCTCTTCATTGACCGTGTCTTCGATATTATCAAGCGCTTCGGCTGCTGCGCCGTCCGGATCTGCTTCCAGCTCAACCGGGGCAGGGATGTCAGGTATGCCATCACCGTCTAGGTCCAGGCCGCCAAGAACAGTCGCGATTGCGCTTTCCGTCCCGCGCGCAATTCGCGAAGCGTCTTTGCGCATCGCTTCAACGGTTTCGGTATAAGTGCCGCCATCAATATGTTTTGTTCCCGCCAGCTCATCCGGATCGGCCCGGTCAAGCTCATTGCCAAGGGCATCGCACAAGACAAGTGCCGCAGGCTTACCTTCAAGCAGAACACGGTAGCCGTCCGTGTCATAAACCAGAGTGTCAGGCCGCTCGGAGGGGATCCAGTCGATCTTTCGCTGCGAGGTCATCTCAGCCAGTCGGTCAATGAGTTTCTTCGTGGATGGATGCAGCATGTTAATCGGCCCTCGGATTCATGTATCTGAAGGCTTGTTTTAGGCAAAGAAAGGCAAGTTTTCAATTGCCTTTGCTGTAGCAAATGAGCAGATCGACTAGAACGGGGTTTTTCTACATAATTATGCGTATATTCGCTCAAGATAATATGTGTTTATTCGCTACTACCTCGGTGCAAATGCGATTCGAGGGATTATATTCCCGAATTCAACGGTTTTAATCCGCCCGAAATTCCCCTTATCGGTCCCCTTTTCACAATAGCTATTGCAGCGAACCGATTGTCCGGTAAGTATCTGAAATCGATATAATGTATTTGAGGGAACCAACATGGAAAATATATCACAAGCAGATGCACCGGATAGTAAGATGGGCGCGATCATTCGGTGGGTGCTGTCTCTCGCGGTCGGCGGGTTTCTTATTATGATGGGGGTTACCAAATTTACAGGCGGGGCG
>CAZXTI010000215.1:0-1869 GCA_964643565.1 uncultured Hyphomonas sp.
GGGGTCCAGCCTTCGGTCATCGACATGGACTTTACCGGGCGGGGCTGGTCGAACAGGACGACTTCATTGCCGCGCACGCTGAACACTTGTCCGGAGGTTTGCTTGGCTTTGTCTGCGCACAGAGCAACGGCGAGCTGGGCGACTTGGTCGGCGCGCATGCCGTTTTTCATTCGCTCGACGCGTTCAGCGCCAGCTTCGTCCTTCACGGGGATGGATGCGATCATCCGTGTCCATGCAAACGGGGCGATAATATTTGAGCGTACATTCTTGCGCGCGCCTTCCATGGCGATGATGCGCGAGAGGCCCATAATGCCCATTTTGGCGGCGGCGTAATTGGCTTGGCCGATATTGCCGATCAAGCCGGAAGTGGAGGTGAAGAGGACATAATTGCCCGCTTCTTTTTCGCGGAAATATTCGATCGAGGCGCGGGTGACATTGAACGTGCCGTGCAGGTGGACATCGATGACAGCTTTCCAGTCATCTTCGCTCATCTTGTGGAACATGCCATCGCGCAGGATCCCGGCCGGATTGATGACGGAGTCGAGGCTGCCAAATGTATCGATGGCTTGCTCAACCATGCCTTTGACGGCGGCCATGTCGGTGACGCTTTCGGAGTTGAAGGCGGCTTTTCCGCCCGCCGCGATGATTTGATTAGCAACGGCCTCGGCTGGACCTTCTCCGCCTGCATCATCGCCGGTCAGGGAGCCGCCAAGGTCGTTGACCAGAACATTTGCGCCTTCGCGGGCCGCCAGCAGTGCAGTTTCCTTGCCGATGCCATTACCGCCGCCGGTGATCAAAACTGTTTTTCCTGAAAGTACGCCCATGTTTGAGTGCTCCTGATTGAGATTTATGATTTCGCCCTCAGCATTGGATAGGCGATTTGCGCGCACAGTAGCGCTAAATTGTAACAAGGCAAAACAGCAATGTTTTCTTGCCTTATAAGCACGGTCTGCTAGGTCGATTAAATGGCAGATATTGACACCATAAGCACCCCCATTTCATCAGATGCGATTGTGCAGAGCCTTGTTGCCAGCTTTCGCGGGGCCAAGCGTGATGCGGCGCCTTATACGTATTGGACGGCGGATGGGCTGTTGCCGGATATGGTTGCTGATCAGATACGGGGCTTGCCGTTCCATGCGCCTGATCTTGGCGGCATTTCGGGTAAGCGGGAAAAGCATAATGCGACGCGGACTTATTTTGACGCGCCGAACCGGGCTGAATTTGCTGTTGTTGAGGCTGCCGCGCAGGCATTTCAAAGCCCGCAGCTTGTGCGTGAGATTGAAACGCTGTTCGGCACGTCGCTGTCTGGGTCGTATCTGCGGATGGAATATGCGCAAGATGTCGACGGGTTCTGGCTGGAGCCGCACTCTGATCTTGGGGTGAAGCTGTTTACGCTCTTGCTCTATTTGTCGACCGATGAGGCGCATCTCAATTTAGGCACTGATATTTATGATGCGGAGAAGACGCATATTGCTTCGATGCCGTTTTTGCCAAATCGGGCGATGGTCTTTGTTCCCTCTGATAATACGTTTCATGGTTTCGAGCCGCGCCCGATCACTGGCGTGCGTAAATCGCTGATCGTGAATTATGTGACCGATGAATGGCGCGCGCGCGAACAGCTCGCCTTTCCGGACGCGCCGATTGCGTGAGCGAGATGAGGCCGCCTATTCTGGAAATTGTGCCGGAGAGACCGGAGGTGCACGCTGAGGCGATTGAGGCGCTGTATGATGAGACGTTCGGGCCGGGGCATTTTGCCAAGACGGCGGAGCGGTTGCGCGAATATAATCATAGTTTGTCGGCGCTAAACCGTGTTGCGCTGAAAGATGGCGTGGTTATCGCGGCGACGCGTGTCTGGCCTGTATGGGTTGA
>CAZXTI010000215.1:1969-3404 GCA_964643565.1 uncultured Hyphomonas sp.
GCGGCTGATCATTAACCAGTGGACATAAGCGCCCGTTGCAGTCTACTGTCGCGATGTGCTGATAATTTGTAATGTACTGATCGCGTTCCTCTATGAATCAACGGTTACTCTCGAGCATTGAAGATACGCTGTGGGCATGGATGTCAGCAGTCATGAAAGAGCCGAGGAAGGCGATCGGGGTTTTGGTCGTTTTGGCATTCGCCGGCCTCATTCTGGCGATCAATGGTCTCGGCGTAAATTCTGATACATCCAAGATGGTGTCCTCGCAGCTGGACTACCGCAAAGCGCAAATTGATTTTGAAGAAGCTTTCCCGGCAGAAGAGACCCGTGTGTCGGTCATTGTGCGTGCGAGAAGCGAAGACGAAGCCGATGCGTTTACCACGCTATTGGTTGATTCCTTGCGTGAACGTACAGATGTCGTGACAGATGTGTTTGCCGGAAGCGTGGATCCATTTCTGTTGAAAAACGGCCTTTTATACCTGGATTCAGACGATCTAGATGAGTTGTTGGCGAATATTTCTGCAGCAGCGCCTGTTTTGAAACGGCTGGGACGGACGCCGGATATGAACCGGCTCTACCTTGCGCTGAGCGATGCGTTTGCCCCTTTGGCGGAAGGGGAAGAGCTTCCTGAAGCCTTGCAGCGCGCGATGAGGAGCGTCTCCGACACGATCAATCGGCGCTTGGACGGCAACCCGGAGCCGCTCTCCTGGCAAGATATTTTTGTCGAACCGGACGCAGATGAAGACCCCAACTTTCACCAGCGCATTATTCTCATCTCGCCCGCACTGGATCTTTCACGCTTGCAGCCAGCACGCCCTGCCGTATTGGCAATCAACAAGGCGGTGGGCGAACTCGTCGAGACGGGCGGATTTGAAGTGTCCGCCGGTATCACCGGGACAGCCGTCCTGCGAACTGAAGAGCTTAGCAGTGTGCGCGACGGCATAGGAATTTCGCTCAGTTTTTCTGTGCTGTTTATCATCATTCTTTTGAAAATCGCTTTGCGCTCTTGGGTGCTTGTGCTGACATCGCTGGCGGCGCTCCTCATTACGATCCTTATTACGGCCGGTTTTGCGGCCCTCATGTATGACGCGCTGAACCTTGTCTCGATTGCTTTCATGGTGCTGCTGATT
Organism: uncultured Hyphomonas sp.; assembly: GCA_964643565.1. Taxonomy (GTDB): domain Bacteria; phylum Pseudomonadota; class Alphaproteobacteria; order Caulobacterales; family Hyphomonadaceae; genus CALLCD01. Next base: position 3,100 of record CAZXTI010000215.1, read on the forward strand.
GGGCTGGGGATCGACTTTATGATCCATTTGGCGATGCACGTTCAAGAAGAGCGCACGCGCGGTCTGACATGTCATCAATCGATCGAGGCGTCCAATACGCATATTGGGGCAGCGCTCGCGCTTTGCGCCCCGACATCTGCGATCGCTTTTTTCGCTTTTGCGCCGACGAATTTCACGGGCATGACACAGCTCGGCGTGGTGTCTGGCTTCGGCGTGTTAGTGGCCTTCATTGTGGCTGTCACGCTCTTGCCTGCCATGTTCTCCCTATTGCCGCCAAACTCGGGGATTAGAAATCAGAAGTCTGT
>CAZXTI010000216.1:0-3402 GCA_964643565.1 uncultured Hyphomonas sp.
GCTCACCTTTGATTGTATTCCAGAGAGATTGTGTGGCCTGATCATACATCAGCTTGTTGGAGCGATAGAGGAAGCCGGATGTGCCGAGCGCGTGATTGGTGCCCTCAAATTGCGTCTTATAGGGAATAACTGTTCCGCAAAGCGTGCAGTAGACGCCAGCAATATCAACACCGCCAACCGTATCGACGAACATTTCATGCCAAGCGAGAATACGTTTTGGGTAGGCGCGCGCATCGCCGTTGATCTCGATGCCGAAGACGATATTGTCATCTTGCAGATATTGGGCGCGGCCATCGCTGGCCGAGATCATGTCCGGGCCACGCAAAGGCGGGATGCCGTCCTGCACAACGCCGCCCCAGCGTACTTCATCAAGCCGGATTTGCGCTGTGTCCTGACGGCCTTTGAAATATGCTTCAAAGCGCGGGTCGATGAGGCGATAGAGCTGCGCCTTGAAGTCAGCATAATCAGCCGTTTGCTCAGCGGGTTGGTTCCACCACCATTCATACCAGGCATTCACATCGCGCTCGAAATTCTGTCCGGTCTTTTCTTTTAGCAGTGCGAGCGCCAGCTCTTCTGTTTCGTAGCTGGCGGAATAAGGAATGAGTTCGAGCAGAATGGGGATATATCCTGCGCTCCAGTCTGCTTCAATTTGGCTGAATGCGGCGACGACCTCGACAGGGTTTCGCGAACGTAAAAGCGTTTCAAACACCGTTCGGTCAAGCGATGAGAGGTTTGTTGTGATGATGTTTTCTGAACGTGCAGATTGGCTTTGACCTTCAGAGCTCGCCTTGGCGTTTAGGTTGATCGCGATAATGAGGGCGATACCGGCACATCCAAGGAGCGCTGAGATTTTCCATTTCGACATGTACTTGATCCAATCCACTATTTTTCCTGCAGATCAGGCTAGGCGGGCGCGCATGGGCGAACCAGACACATGTCTTCACATTGTGGGGAGGGGCGGGATATTCGTCAGCCGATACCAATTAAGCCTAGGTGATTGCCTGAAGCAATGAAGGCCAATCGGCGTAAGATGCGTCTTGAATAGCTTCGCTTTTGCGCCCGTCTGCTTTCAATTGGATAAACCTGCTCCCAGCCGCAGCTGCCATTCCCTTGTCTGATTGGGTGTCGCCGATCAGGGTGATATGATGTGCGGGCACGGATAGAAAGTCGGCAATAATCAAAAGAGCATCAGGTGCGGGCTTGAGTTGGTTGACATCTTCGCGGGCGATAATGAGCTGGAAACATTCCATCAGTTGGAACCTCTCCAGACAATCCAAGACGTATTTTCGGTGCCCTGTAGTGGCGATGGCTAAAAGGTAATCTGCGTATAATTGCTTTACGGCTGCAACTGCGCCTTCAATGGGTTGAACATGATATTGCTGCTCGTTCCAGATCCTGTCCTTGGCTTTGCGTAGCCGGGCTTTGAGTTCACCTTCGAGCCCTGTGTCATTGAACATTAAATCTCCGGCATTTCCGGTCCAGAAATTGCGCAATAAGGTTTCCTTTTGCGCTTCACTCAACTCATCTTGGAAAGAAGCAATCGCGCGCTCCCAAGCCTCGCATTGGCGCGGCATGGAATTACCGATGACCCCGTCAAAGTCAAAAACGATGGCTTCAGTCATTTGAGGTTTCTTCGGGCTTGCCAACGAAGGATTCCATAAATTTATAATGCTTTTTAGCATGCCCCCGATTTGTCTTTAACAAAGCGAGGAAGATGATGAATATCATCACAAATTGGACGAGTGTGTCGGCGGCGACTGAAATTGATGCAAGAGATAACGAATGAGATGCTAGCAGTTCGGTGCCAAGGAGAATGGATGCGAATAAAATCGCTGTTGCAAAGTTTCCGCAAGCTTCTTTAACGACAGCAAAGCGCTCTGCTTGTTGGCTCGCTTTGGGCGATTGCTGGACGAGATTATCGAAACGGTTTCGAAATTCATATCTCGAATAGCCGCGTTTATCTTGTATCTCATCGTCACCAAAGTCTTTTGGGTGATGCTTGATCAACCCGGTGGTTTCGCCAATCTGTTGGATTGCGAAACCGAGAATCCAGGTGATGCCAGCGGCAAGTAAAATGAGTGGCCACCCGACTTGGTCAAGATATTCCATATCGTCGGCATATATGGGCAGGGTATGGAGAAATGCCAAAGCGACAACCGCGCCCGGAACCATTTTTGCGAACAAGTCTCTGAGTAGGAATTTTCCGTAAATGCTGTCTATTATCGACTGAAACTCGCTCATAATCTATTTAGCCCCTCATAATTCTCCGTCCAACGCTATCAAGCTTGCCGCTTGGGGTCTAGCGAGATCGCGGTATTCATCAGACGAAGGGGCACTTGAGACAGTGCGCATTCTTGCGGCCCGTTTCAGGCCTACGCTTGACCCGTTGCCCCGAACGGCGTGATTTAGGGGCGAGGAGGCTTGATGGCTATGTTTGCAACACTTCAATCACATTTTAGCGGGCTAACGGTTTTGCTTATTGGCATCGCCGTGGGCGGCGGTTGGATATGTGCGATCCTTGCGCCGAACGTTTTTTACGACAAGCTGGATGGCTCTCGTGCCAATACACAGGTGAAAAACCTGATCCGGTCAGGCTCGACGCCGATTGCAGGATTGCTTTTGGCGGCGGCGTGCTTTGCGTTTCTGGCTGGCATGCTGGTTTCAGGGATCCTCGCGCTTGTTTCATCGCTTGGATTTTTTCTCAACCGTTGGACATTGGCAGGCTTCAAGCGTGGAGACACGCCCAAGGGCGCAAAACGGCGTATGTCCAGTCAACGGATTGTTGCCGTAAGCTTATCGCTCTTATTCTTGCTAACCGCTGCGATCGCTGGCGTGCTTGCCGTATTTGGTGTTTAGGCGCCGGTTTTAGGCTGCTTCTCGTATATCCGGCGTGCTCGGTTCGGTAACGAGCCAAAGTGCTTTTTGAGAATGTAGATAGAGAAAATGTTCATTAGAGCTGGCAGCCGCTTTGCGCGCGATGGTGCCTGCAAGCTTCTTGTTAGCAAGATACATTGCAACAGCGGCGACTAAAGCTGGCACGCATAACCACCAGACAACGAAATAAGATGCCACCGCGCCGACCAAGGCGATGAGCCATGCGGCAACATCCAAGGTGCGGATGAGTACGCTGCGATGCGGCGCAATGGCATTTAAGAGGTGCGGGTTCTTATGCAATTGCTCGGCGTCAATCGCATAAGTTTGCGATGGCGTTGGCCGATAGAACACTGATCGTGTTGGGTGGCCATTCTGGTATGGGTTCAATACGGTTTTCAGAAACATCTTTAAGGCACCTGATTTTCTCAGATCATAATACCGCAACAGCGTTAAGCCTGATTTAGGCGACATGGTGAAATTGACCGGATTAGATTAGCAAGTTAGATATTTTTTAACTAGCGCACCGCG
>CAZXTI010000217.1:0-3395 GCA_964643565.1 uncultured Hyphomonas sp.
CAGCATGTTGCGGATGGGGCTAGCGGTGCTATAACGCCTAGGCAATTTATCGGGTTGCCCATCGGCATCCCTGTTCATTTTGAAAGGTGCTACGCTTCCATGAACATTCACGAATATCAGGCAAAAGCCGTCCTGAAATCATTTGGCGCGCCCGTTGCCGATGGTGTCCCGGTGCTAAAACTAGACGACATCCAAAAAGCTGTAGACACACTGCCCGGTCCGCTCTGGGTTGTTAAATCACAGATCCACGCAGGTGGACGCGGCAAAGGGAAATTTATTGAAGCCGAAGCTGGCGAAAAAGGCGGCGTTCGCCTCGCCTTTTCTAAAGACGAAGTCATGGAGCACGCCAAAGCGATGCTCGGCAATCATCTTGTAACCGCACAGACAAGCGATGCGGGCAAGCAGGTTAACCGCCTCTATATTGAAGACGGTGCAGACATCGCCACTGAGCTTTACCTCTCAATGCTCGTTGATCGCCAGACCGGCGGCATCGCGGTCGTCGCCTCCACTGAGGGCGGCATGGACATTGAACAAGTTGCCCATGACACCCCGGAGCTGATCCAGAACATTCAAATCGATCCGATTGAGGGCATGACCCCGGCCAAGGCGCAGGAAATCAATGATGCGCTGAAGCTGACCGGCGACGCAGCCACTGACGGGCTTAACCTCTTCCCGATCCTCTACAAAGCCTTCACTGAAAAAGACATGGCGATGCTGGAGATCAATCCGCTGATCGTCATGGAAAATGGCCATCTGCGCGTCCTCGACGCCAAAGTCTCTTTTGATGGCAACGCCCTCTTCCGTCACCCGGATATTGCTGAGCTGCGCGACGAGACAGAAGAAGACGCCAAGGAAATCGAAGCGTCCAAATATGACCTTGCCTATGTTGCCCTCGATGGAAATATTGGTTGCATGGTCAACGGCGCTGGCCTTGCCATGAGCACGATGGACATCATCAAGCTTTACGGCAAAGAGCCAGCCAACTTCCTCGATGTTGGCGGCGGCGCGACCACTGAGAAAGTAACCGCTGCGTTCAAAATCATCACCGCCGACCCAAATGTGGAAGGTATCCTCGTCAACATCTTCGGCGGTATCATGAAATGCGATGTCATCGCGGAAGGTGTGGTGACGGCGGTCAAGGAGGTTGGCCTCAAAGTCCCGCTCGTTGTGCGCCTGGAAGGTACCAATGTTGAAAAAGGCAAGAAGATCATCAACGAATCTGGCCTGAACGTCATCTCAGCCGACGATCTTGACGACGCCGCCCAAAAAATTGTTGCGGCCGTAGGAGCCTAGATTGATGCGCGCGGCCTGCCTGTCTCTTGCAATGCCTTTAATCGCGGCATGCGGTAATGCCGGCGCAAAGATCGTTGCCCCCACAGAGGGGCCGGCAGGTTCTGGAGACGCCGTGCATCAGTTTTTCAGCATCTGTGGCTCAGCTCTGAATAGTGGCAGTACCATTGATGGAATTGCAGCTGCATCGGAGTTTGGATGGCGAGCTGATGGCCACGATCAACCGGGTGCTGCGATTTCAAAACACATTCACAAAGTCACGAGTATAAAGTTTGAAAACGCCAGCACCAGTTTAACAATAGGCATTGGTGAACATGAAGACGCAAATGAAAAGCTTATAAATTGTAGTTTGAGCGGAACGAATGACGGCGAACTCTTATTCGATCCGGCTATTTTTGACACAATGGAAGGATTTCAGGGCGGTTTGGAACGCGTAGAAAATTTGACTGTCGGAAGATGGTCAATGCGATCTGGCAACACGGTTCTTAACTTATTCACCCAGGATACCGGCGGGCGTTACAGCTCGCTATCAATGACAAAATTTACTTTGAAATAAACAGATACCCTCCGAAGGAACGCAATTACATATGTCCATTCTCATCAATTCAGATACAAAAATCATCGTGCAAGGCCTGACCGGCAAAACCGGTTCCTTCCACACCAATCAAGCGATCGATTATTTCGGCACAAAAATGGTTGCAGGCACGCACCCGAAAAAAGCTGGCACGAGCTGGACTGCCGATAATGGCGCAACTTTGCCGATCTATGCGAATGCAGGCGAAGCCAAGGAAGCCACGGGTGCAAACGCCTCTGTCATCTATGTTCCGCCAGCAGGCGCAGCCGCTGCCATCGAAGAGGCCATTGATGCGGAAATCCCGCTCATTATCGCCATCACCGAAGGCGTTCCCGTCCTCGATATGGTACGCGTCAAAAACAAGCTCGACAAATCCAACTCGCGCCTCATCGGGCCAAACTGCCCGGGCGTCCTGACCCCTGAAGAATGCAAGATTGGCATCATGCCGGGCCGTATCTTCCAAAAGGGAACATGCGGTGTTGTATCTCGCTCCGGCACGCTGACCTATGAAGCCGTGTTCCAGACCTCGCAAGTCGGCCTTGGCCAGACCACAGCGGTTGGCATTGGCGGCGATCCGGTCAAAGGCACCGAATTTATCGACATGTTGGAAATGTTCCTGGCCGATGACGCCACCGAACAGATCATCATGATCGGCGAGATTGGTGGCTCGGCTGAAGAAGAAGCTGCACAATTCATCAAGGATGAAGCTGCAAAGGGCCGCTCCAAGCCGATGGTTGGCTTTATCGCCGGACGCACCGCGCCTCCCGGACGCACAATGGGCCATGCCGGCGCTATCGTCTCTGGCGGACAAGGCGGCGCTGACGACAAGATCGCTGCTATGGAAGCTGCCGGAATTCGCGTATCTCCAAGCCCGGCGCGCCTTGGAACAACAATGGTCGAGCTTCTCAAAAGCTAGACGAAACTGCCATCAGCTTCGGGCGGGCCCCTCGCCCGAAGCACCTAAATCTAAACGACACCATAGCGGCTAGCACGTCCCTTTAGCTGCCAGCCGCAGCGCTAAATAGGACCAGAGACATGGCCGCAGACGACGCAAACGGAAACGAGAACGAGCAATTTCTGGGGACGGCTTTTTTATATGGCGGCAATGCCACCTATCTGGAGCAAATGTTAGCCGCCTATTCAAAGGATCCGGCCTCTGTTCCGGAAAGCTGGCGCGAATTTTTCGACCAAATGGACGATGATAAGGGTGATGCGGCGCGCAATGCTGATGGCGCAAGCTGGAAGCGCGAACACTGGCCCGTTTCGCAAACACCTGAAGAGGTTGCCGCCTTTGACGGCAACTGGGCGCTTGCCGAGCCAAAACTTGAAAAGAAGATAAAGGGCAACAAGCCATCCGCCAGCGCCGCCGATGTCGCCCAATCCGTCAAGGACTCTATCCGCGCCATTATGATGATCCGCGCCTATCGCATGCGTGGTCACTTCGCTGCCGATCTCGACCCGCTTGGTATCGAAACACGCGGACCCCAGCCTGAGCTTGATCCAGCCAATTACGGTTTCACCGATGCTGACA
>CAZXTI010000218.1:0-3391 GCA_964643565.1 uncultured Hyphomonas sp.
GGGGGCGGGGTGTGATGTCCGCCGGGCTGACATGATCAGCGCCGCATAAGGCTTCAGCCTGATATGTGGCGGCGTTCAATCGGTTTTCCAATGTTAGCCGCAAAGACTCAGAGGTTGCCTCCTCATCAGGCAAGATCGGCTCACCAAAGACGATTGCACCGCGTGCAAACGGAATGGGGATTTGAAACCGATCCCATGTCGAGAGCCTTTTGGACGGCGCTGTCGCGAGGGCATAAGGAAGGATGACGGATTTTGTTCGCTTGGCAATAACGATGGGGCCCATGCCTGCGCGCTGGCGAGGCCCACGTGGGCCATCAGGCGTGATGCACACGGCGCCGCCTGCTTTGAGTAACCGCGAGGCTTCTGCGATCGCTGCCCCGCCGCCTTTGTCGCGGTTTTTTGACTTGCGCGCTGACGAGCCACGAATGCTCAATAAGCCAAGATGCCGGATGGCTTGGGCGACAGGTTCGCCGTCTGGTGACAATGAGATTAACATCGCAGAGCCAGCATTGCGGCCCGGCCAGCGGCGCATATAGCGCGTCCATGCCGTCGGCAAGGTCAGGATGGTTGAATGCCAAGCTGCGACGATAATCGAATGGTGCTCCTGCCAATTTTCGCGCGCCGCGTCCAAGCCTTCAACCTTCCAGCGGATCGTGCGCCCGCACAGCGCCATATAGGCCCAGATCAGCCAGCCCAAAGTCGCGGCAATCAGTGGAGATCGAACTATACGCTTCATCGCCCGAATTATAGGAGAAATTTGGGTGTAAATGCCAGAGATAAGCGGCAAATAAAAAACCGCCCGAGGCGAACCCCGGGCGGTCTAATCATGCTAGATGATCGAAATGTGTTTACGGAACGAAGACTGTGTAAACAACTTCAGTTTCGATCTCACCTGAGCCATCAGACAGGTCGTAACCTGTGCCGCTAGCGCCAGCCAGTGAGTATTCAGCGTCGAAACGAACAGATTGCTGAGCAATTGATCCAGCAATATCAGCTGTCAGACGGTCACCAGCAAATACCAGAGTTGGTCCGCCAGCCATGTCGTCAAGTGAGTCAACGTTCGTTACAACACCAGCTGTGTCGCTGTCGCCTGTGTGCGGGAATTGAGCAGATGCACCAAATGCAAGCCCATCATTACCAGTAACTTCAACGCTCAGTTCATAGCTAACATCAGAAAGCTCAAAGCCATCATTTACAGCTGTTGTTTCAGATGCTTCAGCGTTGATGCTGAAAGCTGTGTTTGATGCAACATAGAAGCTAGACGTGTGTGTCAGGTCGGTTCCAAGTTGTACGTCTGTTGTGTCGTCCAATGTAAATGCGTTGAATGAAGAAGATGCATCAAGGACGCCAGTTGCGCCAACAGCGCCGGTGATTTCAAACTCACCACCAGTTGGTGTCGTTGCCGGTGTTGACGAAAGTGTGCCCGTGACAACAGCGTGTACGTCGGGTGTGCTTCCGCCGATCAAGTCTGTGCTTGCACCATCATCGATGATGAAGTCTGACACAACAGGAAGGCCACTGTCTGCAGCGTCTGCGCCCCAAACAATTACAAGACCAAGTACACGAAACTGTGGATTGTCGATGATGCTTGCTTGTGCAGGCACGCCCATTAGAGCGGCTGCTGCTACAGAAGCTGCTATTAGCTTACGAAATTTCATTTATTAACTCCAATACCCAAGACCCAGAAGGTCAATAAACGCGCCCTTTTGAGCTGCGATAGGAAGACTATGACAAGAAAAGGCTACAATATTCGTAATAGAATCAGATGTTTTTCGGCATTCAGGAAACGAGTGATTAACCATGAAGGTTTTTGCAATGTGCGGATGTGATCAATGGTGTGAAACTGCCGGATTTATCCGGTCAAAGGCCGTGCTTTGGCTTTGGGTGCAATATGATGGCTGCCGTGCGACAGATAAGACATGACGCTTTCGTATGCTTGTTTTTCAATCTAATACACTATTTATAAGGCAGTACTGGATTAGAAAGCGTGTGTTATGAAGCACATTAAAGCATTTGAAGACGCATTGGCGAGCATTCATGGCGAAGGTCGCTACCGGGTTTTTGTCGACCTGCATCGCCAGCGTGGTCAGTTTCCGCTCGCCCGTGCACGATTTCCTGACCAAGACGAAGAAAAAGACATCGTCGTATGGTGCTCCAATGACTATCTGGCGATGGGTCAGGATGATGATGTTGTTGAAGCTATGCACGAAGCCATTGATAGTTTTGGCGCGGGCAGTGGCGGCACGCGAAATATTTCTGGCACAACACGCTTCCATGTCGATCTGGAAAAAGAGCTAGCTGATTTGCATGGTAAAACAGGCTCGCTCCTTTTTACCTCCGGCTATGTTGCCAATGAGGCCACCCTGTCGACGCTCGGCAAGATTCTGCCAGATCTCATCATATATTCTGACGCGCTGAACCATGCTTCAATGATACAAGGTATTCGCCAATCTGGTTGTGAAAGACGCATCTTTAAGCACAATGATGTCGAACATCTAAGAGCCCTGATGGCCAATGATGATAAGGACCGCCCCAAGCTGATAGCGTTTGAAAGCGTTTATTCAATGGACGGCGATATTGCGCCGATCGAAGCCATTTGCGATCTGGCTGAAGAGTTTGACGCGATCACCTATCTTGATGAGGTGCATGCTGTCGGCCTTTATGGTCATGAAGGCGCAGGCGTTGCCCAGCGTGATGGCGTCATGGACCGGATTGATATTGTCGAGGGGACATTAGCCAAAGCTTATGGCGTGATGGGCGGTTATATTGCTGGCGACGAAACAATGATTGACGCGATCCGCTCGACCGCGTCCGGGTTCATTTTTACAACATCAACCTGTCCAGTGATGGCGGCGGGCGCGCTTCGCAGCGTGTCCAAGTTACGCTCTGATGAGGGGCGCAAATTACGCGAGATTCACCAGCGCAAAGCCGCGTTGCTCAAATCAAAGATGCGAGAAGCTGGCCTGCCTGTCATGCCAAGCGAGACACATATTGTTCCATTGCATGTTGGCGACGCGGAGCGCTGTAAGGCGCTTTCGGATATCTTGCTGTTTGATTTCGGCATATATGTGCAGCCGATTAATTACCCAACCGTGCCGCGCGGAACCGAGCGCTTAAGGTTTACCCCTAGCCCAGTGCATTCAGAAGAAATGATGAATGATTTAATCTCCGCGCTGCTAGCGATATGGAAGCAGCTTGGCATGGAACTCGTTCCTGCGGCCTGATTGCTGCGCGGTCTAAGTGTCGTCGCTCTTTTTGCGACCGAGCCCGATCTCTTTGGCATATTCAGAACGAAGCTTCGTATAGTTCGGCGCGACCATCGGGTAATCGTGCGGTAGATTCCAGCGTGTGCGGTATTCGTCCGGCGTCATATTATAGCGTGATCGTATAT
>CAZXTI010000219.1:0-1086 GCA_964643565.1 uncultured Hyphomonas sp.
CGCGGCAGCCGTGGCTTCAGCTGCGGCTTTGGCTGTATCGCTGTCCTCAAAATCAGGCTTGCGGCGGCGTCCACCTCGGCGGCCCCGTCGGCGACTGCGCGGCGCTTCTTCGGTGGTCTCGTCTATCTCGGCAACATCACCGTCTTCTTTATCTTGCGCTTCAATGGCGGCGGCGAATTCTGCATCGTCCGGATCGCCTTCAATAATCGGCTTGGGTTTGCGGCTGCGCTTGTTCTTGGAGCCTTTTTTGGCGTCGATTTTAAAGTCACCCGGCAGCATGCTTTCGGATGATGAAATCGAGATGGCCAGCCCGGCTTCTTCTTCGATCTCATTGAACGCATCGCGCTTATGGTTGAGCAGATAAAGCGCAACATCACCCGGCGCATCGACGCTTAGGGAAACGAGGTTTCCGCCTGCTGCGCGCGCTTCGATGGCGCGGAGCAATTGGAGTGCGGCTGATTCAATAGAACGCTGACGCCCGGTTCCGTCGCAGCTTCCACATGTGGTGGAGCTTGATTCGTAAACCCCTGTGCGGCGGCGCTGGCGCGAAATTTCCATCAGGCCGAACTGGGAGATGCGGCCGTTCTGTACCCGTGCTCTGTCGAGGGCGAGTGAATCGCGCATTTTCTTTTCGACGGCGCGATTATTCTTGTTCTCGTCCATATCGATAAAGTCGATGACGATAAGCCCGGCCAAGTCACGCAGGCGCATTTGCCGACACGCTTCTTCAGCTGCTTCGGTATTGGTCTGCGTTGCGGTCTGCTCGATGTTTCGCCCGCGCGTGGATTTGCCGGAGTTCACATCAATGGCGACCAAAGCCTCGGTCTGGTTGATGACAAGATAGCCACCGGACTTCAGCGTGACGACGGGAGAGAAAATGGAATCCAGTTGTTCCTCAATCCGCTTGGACACGAATAATGGCGCTGGGCTTTTCCACTGTTTCACCTTCTTGGCCTGACTTGGCATGAGTATGCGGGCAAGGTCTTTGGCTTCGCGGTAGGCGGCTGGCCCTTGGATCAGGACTTCCTGCACGCCTTTGTCATACAGGTCACGCATGGCGCGGTGTACCAGTCCGCCCTCTTCATT
>CAZXTI010000219.1:1186-3341 GCA_964643565.1 uncultured Hyphomonas sp.
ACGCAATAGCGCCCGGCAAGCGAGAGATACGTGGTCAGGGCGGCGCCCTTATTGCCGCGCTCTTCTTTTACCACCTGGATCAGCATCACCTGACGACGGCGGATCACTTCCTGGATTTTATAGCGGCGTGACGGGTGCGAGCGGCGGCGGCTCTTGCGCTTTTCCGGCGCGGCCTTTTTGCCTTTTGTTCTTTTGCTTTTAGGCGCAGCGTCTTCTTCAGCATCTGCGGCGTCAGCGTCTACAGTTTCTTCTTCTTCGCTCGCCTCTTCTTCGGCGTCTGTGTCGACCTCTTCGGGCTCTGAGGCTTCTGTGTCAGCATCCTCGCTTGTCTCGTCGTCTGGTGAAGCGTCTGATGCGTCGAGTTCGTCTCCTTCTGCGACATCATCAGGGACATCAAGATCATCATCTTCGACGTCGGCGGGGTCATCGACCTCATCGTCTTCGGCTTCAGCAGCGGCCAGTTCGGCTTCTTCGCGCAGCAAAGCTTCGCGGTCTTCCTGAGGAAGTTGGTAATAATCGGGATGAATTTCGCTGAAGGCGAGGAAGCCTTGGCGGTTTCCGCCATATTCGACAAAAGCAGCTTGGAGCGAAGGCTCTACGCGGGTAACTTTTGCAAGATATATATTTCCTCTTAGCTGACGTTTGCCAGCGGCTTCAAAATCAAAATCATCTACAGATCCGTCTGTGACGAGGGCGACCCGAGTTTCTTCCGGGTGGACCGCGTCGATCAGCATAAGCTTGCTCATCAAGGGTAACCTTTTCTATGGGCCTAGCGGGCGCGCCGAAAAAGCGCGCGGATTTTAGCCGCTGGGCCAAATACATTGTTTTTTGTGTTTGATTGGACAGGCTGCGCGCATGCTTCCGCTCGCCACCAAAGGGGGCTGGCTGTTGAATTGCGCGTCCTGTACCAGGGTTCATTTCTTTGTCCACTTTCCAATAAAAAGGGCGGCGGGCTCTATACCGGCCATCAGCCTCCTATTGGGAAATCTGTCATGCGGCGTACAAAATCGCCGTCTTATTCCCTTGATGCCTAAATTTTCGGGCTTTGGGAAGCTTTATTATGTTAACAAAAGATCATTCGACCAAATTGGTGAATAAACGGTAGGTTAATAAACGGGGTGCATATATTTACCAGAAGAGTTTGTAATCGTGGAGCCTCCTTACGTGTACCGCTATATATTATTGGCAATTGGGCTTGTTTGTAGCCTGATTCCCGCGCCGAATGCGCATGCTGATATTCATTCTGTTATTGTGCAGGGTGACGGCATAAATACGCGAATCATTATCTCGGCCGACAGTGAAATTGTGCATGATGAGTTTTTGACCATTGGGAGCGGGTCTTCGCTTGTGGTTGATGTTGAGGACAAGTCGTGGATTGGCGAAGAGACCACATTCCAACCGGTTGGCGGCATTTTAGCGCGCGAATGGGTCAATGGTCAGCTCGTTTTCTGGCTTGAGCAGCCAATGCAAATCTCTCGCGCACTTGATTTGCCGCCCTATGGCGGACGGACAAGCCACCGCCTGATTATCGATTTGATGCCGATTTCACGCGCCCGATTTGAAAAAGTCGCCAAAAAAGACATGAAAAGACTTGAAAGCCTTGCCTCTCAGCGTCGTTTGGCGCTGGCGGAAGGTCCGCGACGGGTTGCTGCAGGCGGCGAACGCTATGTCGTTGTGATTGATCCGGGCCATGGCGGAAGAGATCCGGGCACTAGCCATCATGGTGCTGTTGAACGCGCGATTGTTCTGGATTCGGCGAAACAGCTAAAAGCGCTGCTCGATCGCAATCCGATGTATGATGCACGCCTGACACGTGATGATGACACATATGTCGAGCATGAAGACCGTGTTTCACTTGCGCGCGATTGGGGCGCTGATTTGTTTATCTCGCTGCATGCTGACGCTGCCGGGACACCCGAAGTTAAAGGGGCCGGCGTTTATACGCTGTCTTCGAAGGGCGAAAAGCGGGTTGATGGGATTGCCGAGGAGAATAATTGGGAGCTGCCGATTGAAACCGGCGAAACAACAGAAGAAGCTGCCGATATATTGGAGGTTTTCCTGAAGCGGGAGACGAAATCCAACTCAGAGCGGTTTGCAGGCCTGTTAATCCCCGAACTTAGCAAAGGCGGCCCGATCTTGCGCAATACGCACCGCG
>CAZXTI010000220.1:0-3334 GCA_964643565.1 uncultured Hyphomonas sp.
TGGCGACTCCTGCAGGATTCGAACCTGCGACCGTCGGATTAGAAATCCGATGCTCTATCCAACTGAGCTAAGGAGCCGTTTGCGCCGGAGCGCTAATGTGTCCAAGGTTGTTTTCTGTCAGAAGAGAAGTTCTCCGAATATGACTTAACCAGACGTTTTCGGGGTTTTTCATCCTGAACGGTAAAGGTCAAGCCCTCGCGCTTGGCATAGGCAATGGCCTTGGCGCGGGTTTCGAACCTCAGCTGTACCTGACCGCTCATATCATCGATCGATGTCCAGCCCATCAGCGGATCGGATGAGCGCTTTGCATCTGAAGCCAGTTCAAGAACCCAATCCTTCACCTTGCCCCGTCCGGACTGCATTGCCGTTTTGGCAGGTCTATAAATGCGCGCGTGCATGGGCACTCCTCATCACTGTTACCAGCTAAATATAACCCGTCCCAAATGCCCCAAATCGGCGCAATTGACAAGTCATGCCGTCCTTAGTGCGGACGCGATTGATCGCCCTTTTTTGCGGCATTTGGTGCACCGGCCAGCGTCGCCTGCAACGCCGCCTCATCTGCCGCTGACCATTCAATTGGCTTAAGCGGGCGCGTCAACGCGCGCGCCAACACTTCGGTCACATCCGAGACGGGCACGATGGTCAATCCGTTTTTGACATTCTCGGGAATGTCTTCGAGATCTTTTTCATTGTCCGCCGGTATCAACACGGTTTTGATGCCGCCGCGAAGCGCTGCGAGTAATTTCTCTTTCAACCCGCCGATCGGCAAGACACGTCCGCGCAGGGTCACCTCGCCCGTCATCGCAATGTCCTTCCAGACCGGATTACCCGTTAGCAAAGACACAATCGCCGTTGTCATCGCAATACCGGCTGAGGGTCCATCCTTTGGCGTCGCGCCTTCTGGCACATGAACGTGAATATCCGTCGTGTTAAACACGCTCGGCTTGATACCAAGCGAAACAGCACGCGAGCGAACAAGCGAGTTCGCCGCCTGTATCGATTCCTTCATCACGTCGCGCAGATTACCTGTAACCTTCATGCCGCCGCGACCTTGCATCTTCACAGCCTCAATGGTCAGCAAGTCACCGCCCGTTTGCGTCCAGGCAAGCCCTGTCACCGCGCCAAGCTGATCTTCGCTATCGGCCAGCCCAAAGCGGAATTTCCGCACGCCAGCAAACTCGTTCAGGTTTCCAGCGCTAATCGTTTGAGCCGTAAGCGCCTCGTCTTGTGTAATCTTACGGACGGACTTACGCGCAAGCCGTGCAATCTCCCGCTCCAAGCTGCGCACACCCGCTTCACGCGTATAGTAGCGAACAAGATCACGGATGGCGCCGTCTTCAACGATCCATTCGGTTTCAGCAAGCCCATGATCCTTGCGGATTTTCGGGATCAAATGACGCCGCGCAATCTCCAATTTTTCGTTCTCGGTGTAGCCGGCAATACGAATGATCTCCATCCGGTCAAGCAAAGGCTCAGCCATGTTCAGCGAATTGGCCGTTGTAATGAACATCACATCTGACAAGTCGTAATCAACCTCCAAATAGTGGTCATTGAATGTCGAGTTCTGTTCTGGATCGAGCACTTCAAGCAAGGCCGATGAGGGGTCACCGCGATGATCCTTGCCGAGCTTATCAATCTCATCGAGCAAGAAAAGCGGATTGCCTGACTTGGCTTTCTTCATCGACTGAATAATACGCCCCGGCATCGAGCCGATATATGTCCGCCGATGGCCACGGATTTCACTCTCATCGCGAACACCGCCAAGAGCAACGCGTACAAAGTCCCGTCCGGTTGCGCGCGCAATTGATTTGCCAAGCGAGGTCTTGCCGACGCCCGGCGGTCCAACAAGGCACAGAATTGGCCCGCGCATCTTGTCGGTGCGCTTTTGAACCGCAAGATATTCCAGAATACGCTCTTTAACTTTCTCAAGACCATAATGATCTGCGTCGAGAACGCGTTCAGCTTCAACCATATCTGTGGAGACATTCTTACGATTGCCCCATGGCAGGGAAATGAACCAGTCCAGATAATTGCGCACAACGGTCGATTCAGCCGCCATCGGGCTCATCTGGCGCAGCTTACGCAGCTCGCCATCAGCCTTCGTGCGCGCTTCTTCGGTTAGCGGCGTTTCGCGCAGCTTCGCCTCGAGCTCGGCAACCTCATCGCGCTCACCGCCATCTTGTTCGCCAAGCTCGCGCTGAATCGCTTTCATCTGCTCGTTCAGATAATATTCGCGCTGCGTCTTTTCCATCTGGCGTTTCACGCGGTTCTTAATCTTGCGCTCCATCTGGAGCATGCCCATCTCGCCTTCCATTTGCGAGAAGACCTGCTCAAGGCGCTCTTTCGGGTCGACGATCTCCAGGAGTTCCTGCTTGTCGGCAAGTTTGATTGAGAGCTGCGCTGCGACAGTATCAGCAAGCTTACCCGGACTGGTAATCTTACTGATCGCCGCCACGGAGTCGGGCTGTATTTTACGGTTCAGTTTCACATAATTATCGAATTGATCGATGATCGCGCGCACAAGCACTTTGACGTCCTGCTCACGTACATCGACCTCTTCGACCAGACTCAAATCAGCATCGAGATAATCGCCGCGATCATGCAGGCGCTCAATCCGTGCGCGTCTTTGACCCTCGACGAGCACTTTGACCGTTCCATCTGGAAGCTTAAGAAGCTGTAAGATTGTGGCGACGGTGCCGACCGTGTGCAGCTCTTCGGTCACCGGGTCTTCGATTGATGCGTCGCGCTGGGCAACCAAGAATATTTCATTCTCGCCATCTTCAACCATTTCCAAAGCGCGCACAGACTTATCGCGCCCAACAAAAAGCGGGGCAACCATGTCCGGGAAAACAACAATATCGCGTAAAGGCAGCACGGGCAGTGTCTTAGTGATAGGCATATCGACTCTCCTAGCCTCTCATCCTATAGACAAAAAGCAGATTACACACGCCGCGTTAGCAGCGTTTCTTACACTTTACAATTGGCGATGGTTGCCGTCAGCTTCAAGTTAAAACTTACGTTATTAAGAAGCTTCTTCAGTTTTGGTGTTTTCGGCATGCACGTAGAGTGGACCAGCATTGCCTTCGACAACCTCTCCATTCACCACGACTTCCGATACGCCGCGCAGTCCAGGCAGCTCATACATCGTATCGAGCAGAATGGCTTCCATAATCGAACGCAGGCCACGCGCACCGGTTTTCCGCAAGATCGCACGTTTGGCGACAGCCTTCAGCGCATCTTCGGTAAATGTCAGCTTCACATCTTCCATGTCGAAAAGACGCTGATACTGCTTGAGAAGTGCGTTTTTCGGCTGGGTCAGAATTGAGATCAAGGC
>CAZXTI010000221.1:0-3312 GCA_964643565.1 uncultured Hyphomonas sp.
GCGTCAGGGCCAAAAGATGTGACCCGATCGGTAGAATGGGGCCATGGGCTGAGAGATTATAGGCCGTTGAGCCAGCCGATGTCGCCACCAGTATTCCGTCGCAGCTAAGTTCAGCGAGCCTTTCTTTGCCATCAACAAGAATACGGATTTTGGCCGATTGTGAGGACTGCCTCAGGAGCGAAACCTCATTAATCGCCAGACGGTTGTGGACATTATCATTAATGTCGGTCGCGCGCATTTGAAGCGGGACGAGTGAAACGGGCTGGGCTGCTTCGAGGCGTTCATATAGATCGACTTCCGTGTAATCATTCATCAGGAAGCCAACAGTGCCGCGATGCATGCCATAGACGGGTTTTTTATCTTCGAAGCGGCGGCGAAGCGCGCCCAGCATTGCCCCATCCCCGCCAAGTGCGATGATAATATCGGCCTCATCTTCGGCGCATGCCTGATAGCGCTTGGAAAGGATTGAAAGCGCAGCTTGTGCCTCTGGGCGCTTGCTCGCAAAGAAAGCGATCTTTTTACTCATGTAAGATGTCGTCGCTTGTCCAGCGCGGCGGGTCAAGAAAAAAGCGCTGCCCGTTCAGATTTGCCTGAACTTGTGCTGTTGTGTTAATTATTAGATGAAAGCTGTAAATCTCGGCAATAAGCATATCCTCTAGACTTTAGAAAGTAGACCCATGGCAGATGGCATAACCCAAACAGATGTAAAAAGCGTCGTTTCTCCAGAGGAATGGAAAGCGCGGGTTGATTTGGCAGCTTTATATCGTCTGACAGCGCTTCAAGGATGGGATGATTTGATTTTTACGCATATTTCCATGCGTGTGCCGGGGCCAGACCATCATTTTTTGATTAATCCATACGGCATGTTCTTTGAAGAGATCACAGCCTCATCTCTGGTCAAGGTCGGCCTTGATGGTTCGGTTGTTGGCGAGGTTGAAGCCATGGTGAACCCGGCTGGATTTACGATCCATTCTGCTGTGCATATGGCCCGTGAGGACGCGATGTGCGTTATGCATTTGCATACAGATGATGGCGTCGCTGTGTCTGCGCAAAAGCATGGGCTGCTGCCAATATCGCAAACTGGCATGATCGCGATGAGCGACCTCGCATATCATGATTATGAAGGTGTGGCGCTCGATCATGATGAGCGCGAGCGTATTGTTGCGGATATGGGCGAGAAGTCCCTGTTGATGTTGCGAAATCACGGCACTTTGACAGTTGGCCGTACCGCTGGGGAGGCATTTTTGCGGATGTTCATGCTGGAACGGGCATGCGCGATGCAGGTACGTGCCTTGTCGACAGGGCGTGAAAATCTGATTGAGTGTGATGCTGAGCTTCAGGGCGTTGTTAAGGGCCAATCAAATCCAGATGGCCTCAAAGTGCTTGCGGATATGTTGGCTTGGCCGGGTTTGTTGCGGCGTTTGGATCGCAATGCACCGGGTTATGACACCTAGAACATCAGACCAAAGCTAGTATTTCCATACGGACCAGCGTAACTTTTCTTCATGTGGGGAAAACGTGTCTTCGTCTTATTGTTATGGGTCTTCTTGTGCGCACAAGCGCAAGCTGGCCCGTGGACGCGCGATGCGGGCGCGGGGTATTGGCAGGCGGCGGTTCTTGGGCAGCGCATTGACGGGACTGATGCTGTTCGCGGGGAGCTTTATGGCGAGTATGGTCTCACCAAAGATTGGACGATTACCGGCCAGCTTGAGGGCGTTAAGTTTACCCAGCTTAATGGGTTTGATCAGTTTGCCTACCGGGCAACGGCTCGGCGGCAATTCTGGAGCCGCGGAAGATGGTTGGCTGCTTTTGAGGGCGGCGTTGTGGGCGGCGAGGCGATTGGCGGCACTTTAGGTGGTTGCGATACGGTCGGCGCTGAGGCGCGCATCTCATTTGGCGGCGGCGGGCAGACAAAACGCGACCGAAATTGGTTCACATTTCTGGACGGGGCGGTTCGCGAACATGGAAATTGCCGACGCCAGCGCATTGAGGCGGGCTATGGTCAGGAATTTGCCAAAAACTGGTTCACGGTCAGCAAAGTCTTCTTAGAAGAAGGTAGCGATGATGCACGCTCTGCGAAAGCCGAAACGGTGATTTCGCGGCGGGTAAAATCGTTTGATTTCAGCATTGGCTATCGGCAGGAATTTGGTGGTCGATTCCGCGAATCTGGCTTCATTATTAGCATTGAGCGCCGTTTTTAGGCCAAATTACTCCGTTTTAGCGGTTTCTGACGCTGCCATAATATAGGCAATGACATTTGTGCGATCGTCAGGCTTGCGCACGCCGCGAAAGCTCATTCTGTTGCCCGGTAAGAATTTTTGCGGGTTGGTAAGCCATTCGTTCAATTGCTCTGGTGTCCAGTCGAAATCGGCCTCTTGCAGGGCGTTTGAATAGTTGAACCCTTCCGCAACGCCAACTTTACGCTCGAACATGCCGTAGAGGTTGGGCCCGACGAGATGGTCCGCGTCCGCAGCTAGATTGTGGCAAGACGAACACTGCCGCCAGATGCGCTTGGCGCGGGCAAAATCGGCGTTGACGTAAGGTTCGGGAAGGTTTGCGAACTCTGGTGACGGGGTTTTTGGGGCTGCTGGTGCTGCTTGAGCGGCTGGGCTAGCCGCGACTGGCTGTGTTTGGGCGGCTGGCTCCGTCTGCGTTTGCGCACTGGGAGCGCTTGTACTTGGCTGCGAATTCTCCGCCTGTCCGCCACATGCGGTCAGAACGGCTGCTGATAGGAGCACGAGGCTCTGCTGTAACCTGTTTACCATTTGGATCGCCCTTACACTGTCTTTGGCCCTATTGTTTCACCAAAGCTAAGGCGCTGCAACTCGTGGGCGGGCAAATTTTACAAAATTTAAAAACTGCCATTATTTCAGCGCTATGCGCCCGAAACCGGACATAGGGTCTGATGTGCGGCTTGCTGCGATTTTGCAACAAAACGCGTCCCGCCTTGCATATTGAGGGGATGTTTAGAAAGGTTAATCCGTGTTCGGCTTTTATATGCCGTATAAGGTATATATTAACCCTAACTTGCTATCGTTCTCCCAATAATAATAAAGAATGGGTGAATTATGAAACGGGTGTTTCTTGGGATGACGGCAATAGCCGCGGCCATGACTGCCCCTGCGGTTGCTGATCCGGGAGATGCAAATCTCTGGATAGGAATTGCTGAGAGCACGAATGGTATTCTCATAAATGAGAAAACTGGTGAGGCTTGGTTGACCGGGGTTTGTTTAAAGCCTTTGTCAAATGCAGTGCGTAGCGGTGATGTTTGGACATCACGCACGGCTGAGCTTGTCTCAATAGGTCGCACAC
>CAZXTI010000222.1:0-3311 GCA_964643565.1 uncultured Hyphomonas sp.
CGATGGGCGCTGCAGGCGGTGCATGGTCATCAGACCCACAAATCGCTTTAAAAACTTATTTCGCTCCGCAAGGGGTCGGCGCGGACACAATCGCGACGAAGTATGGCTTTAGCCGCGATGATGTTGACGCATATGCGGTCGAAAGCCAGAGACGCGCCGCGCAAGCATGGGAAGAGGGGCGTTTCTCCAAGTCCATCATTCCGGTGAAAGACCAGATGGGCGGTATCCAGCTCGACCGTGATGAGCACATGCGCCCCGATGCGAATATGCAGAGCCTTGCCGGGCTAAACCCAAGCTTTGCAGGCATGGGTGCGATGGGCTTTGATAAGGTGATCCAACAGCGCTACCCTGAACTGGAAGCGATCAATCATGTTCACCATGCAGGCAACTCGTCCGGCATTGTAGACGGTTCAGCGGCGGTGCTTTTTGGCTCCAAGGAAATGGGCGAGAAGCACGGCTTGAAACCACGCGCGCGCATCAAGGCAATGGCCTCAATCGGTTCAGAGCCGGGCATCATGCTGACCGGGCCAACCTATGTTACGCAAAAGGCTTTGAAGAAGGCTGGCATGGAAGTTGGCGACATTGACATTTATGAGCTGAACGAAGCCTTCGCTTCTGTCCCTATGCTGATGATGCAATTGCTGGATATTGACCATGAGAAGATGAATGTGAATGGCGGCGCGATTGCGATGGGTCATCCGCTTGGCGCGACCGGCGCAATGCTGCTCGGCACAATGGTTGATGAGCTGGAGCGGACCGGAAAGGAAACCGCTTTGATCACGCTTTGTGTCGGCGCTGGCATGGGCACGGCAACGATTATTGAGCGCGTCTAAAACGCACGCAAAGGCAATTCTTATGGTTGAGCGAAAACCAAAACAGCGTCCCGCCAAAGCGGTGCGCCGTGATGCGGCGGAAGGCGAGCGTCGCCTGTGGAGGCGGCTGCGCCGAAAGCAGGTCGATGGGGCAACCTTCCGGCGGCTCTATCCGATCCATGATGTGACGGCGAGCTTTGCCTGCATTGCGCGCAAAACCGTTGTCGAGTTCGACAATAGCAAAGTGGCCCTTGCCCAAGAGCTGTCGCATGAAGAGCGGCGCTTGAAACGCATCGCATCACTCGGTTGGAAAATCATCCTTGTGACACATGAAGATGTGTTTGCTGATATTGAGGCTGTTGCCGCTGCGATTGCCAAAAAACTACCACCTGCACCCGCAGAGAAACCCCTTATTGCCAAGCCAGATCCGGCAGAGAACGTGCTGAATGATCCCGTTCCTGATGATGCTGGCTGGAGACCATAAATTTTAGAAAGATAGAAACATGAAACTCGAAACATTCTCCTTTGACGTTGACGCAGACGGCGTTGCGCACGCGGTTTTTGATGTGCCGGGGCGCAGCATGAACACGCTGACCGGAAAAGCGGTTGCCGACCTGATCGCGATCTCCAAGGAAATCATGAGCAATGATGCGATCAAGGGCGCGGTAATTTCGTCGGGCAAAGACTCTGGCTTTTGTGCCGGGGCTGATCTGGGCGAGATGGGCCAGAACGCAGGCGGCGCAGCGGGCGCAGATATGAGTGAGGCGGAGCTGAAAAAGGCGAAGTTTGACCGTAGCTTCGCGCTTAACAAAGTGCTGCGCGATCTTGAGACATGCGGCAAGCCGGTGGCGTGCGCGCTGAACGGTCTGGCGCTTGGCGGCGGGCTGGAAGTCGCGCTGTCATGCCACTACCGTGTGGCGGCGAATGATAATCCAAAATTACAGTTTGGATTGCCGGAAGCCAAGGTTGGCTTGCTTCCGGGCGGCGGCGGCACACAGCGTCTGCCACGTCTGATCGGCGTTCAGGCGGCGCTGGAATATATTCTTCAAGGGCGCTCCATGCGGGCCGACAAAGCGCTTTCGCTTGGTGTTGTGAATGAGCTTGTGCCAGCAAGCGAGACGGTCGCAAAGGCGAAAGAATGGGTGCTGGCCAATCCGAAGGCAAAAGCGCCGTGGGATATGGACGGGTTCAAAATGCCGGGCGGCGTGGTGCATAAATCACCGGGCGCTGGCCAGATCGCAACAATGGCCAACGCTATGCTGGCGGCGCAATCCTATGGCAATTATCCAGCGCAAAAGAACATTCTCTCCTGCGTTTATGAAGGTACGCAATTACCAATGGATGCGGCGCTGCGCGTTGAGTCGCGCTACTTCATCAACACGATGGAAACGCCCGAAGCCAAGGCGATGATCCGCACGCTCTTCTTGTCCATGCAGGCGCTTGGCAAGGGCGCAAGCCGTCCGCAAGGTGTGCCGAAATATGAGCTGAACAAAGTGGCCGTGATCGGCGCGGGGCTTATGGGCGCAGGGATTGCCTATGAGCAAGCCAAAGCCGGCATCGAGACGGTGCTTGTGGATATCTCTGTGGAGAACGCCGAGAAGGGCAAGGATTACTCCCGCAAGCTTGTGGAAAAGGCTGTGAGCCGAGGCAAGATGACCGAGGAAAAAGGCGCAGCGCTTCTCGCGCGCATCACGCCAACAGACAAGTATGATGATTTTAAAGGCGCAGATTTGGTCGTCGAGGCGGTCTATGAAAACCCTGAGCTGAAAGCCAAGATCACCAAAATGGCCGAGGAACAGCTTTCGGAGACAGCGGTTATGGGGTCCAACACCTCAACCCTGCCGATTACGGGACTTGCCGAAGCCTCTAGCCGCCCTGAGAACTTTATCGGCATTCACTTCTTCTCACCAGTTGAGCGCATGGGCCTTGTCGAAATTATCATGGGCGAAAAGACAACGCAGGAAACGCTGGCTAAATCGATCGATTATGTCCTCGCGATCCGCAAGACACCGATCGTCGTTAATGACAGCCGCGGCTTCTACACATCGCGCTGCTTTGGAACCTATACCCAAGAAGGCCTGACCATGCTGGCCGAGGGCATCAAGCCAGCGATCATCGAAAATGTCGGGCGTCAGTCCGGTATGCCGATGGGTCCGCTGGAAGTGTCTGACAGTGTTGGCCTTGATACGGCGCTGAAGGTTGGCCGCCAAATGGCGCAGGCTTCAGGCGTGGATTATAATGAAAATCCGCTCGGCCAGATGATGGCGTGGATTGTCGAGGATAAAGGCCGTCTCGGGCGTAAGGCTGGCAAGGGCTTTTACGACTATAATGAGAAGAACAAGCCGGAGCGTATCTGGCCAGACCTCAATTCTCAGATTGAAGTCAAAGTCGATGAATGTTCGCCTGCCATGAAAAAAGAGCTGATCAACCGCTTCCTCGTGCGCCAAGCCATTGAAGTGGCGCGCTGCTTTGAAGAGGGCGTGATCACCGATGCGCGCG
>CAZXTI010000223.1:0-3302 GCA_964643565.1 uncultured Hyphomonas sp.
CCATTCAGCGTATCAGCACCGTCACCACCATTCAGCGTGTCATTGCCGCCAAGACCATTCAGCGTGTCATCGCCGCCAAGACCGTTGATGACATCAGCACCTTCTGTT
The DNA here is from genome assembly GCA_964643565.1 of uncultured Hyphomonas sp. Classification (GTDB taxonomy): domain Bacteria; phylum Pseudomonadota; class Alphaproteobacteria; order Caulobacterales; family Hyphomonadaceae; genus CALLCD01. The sequence goes on from CAZXTI010000223.1 coordinate 109, forward strand.
CCATCAAGGATATCGTCCCCGTCGGTGCCGTTAATCGGCGCAACAACGTCAGCTGTGAATGAGCCAATAAATGCAAAGCCGAAAGCGGACGTCTCGCTCCCGTCCTGCTCTGCCGCAGCGCCGAATTCCAGTTGCGTAAACTCAGTGTTCACAATATCAGTATTGAACGCATCCGCAAAGGATGCGCTAAAAAAGCTAAGATTTGACATGAAATGTCCCCAAATTGTCCCCAGCTCAATCCCCACGATTGACCTAACAACTAGTATAATCCAAGCAAACCTAAATGTCTATCGCGATCAACGCGATCTGGCTAGAATAAGACGATCGCAACTGCGGCGCTAAACGCATTATTCAGACAGTGGATAATGTCACCTATATCATCGCCCGTGAATTGATTGACAGGGCCGCGATTTGCTCAGCTCTACATAAGGCGATGCTGGCAGCCCCGGTTAAACCGAAAAGGGCTGCTAACGAGAAGTGCCGGGAAACACCCACGAAATGTGCGTGTCATCCCGGCCAGCCGCGAGGCCTATTAAGCCCGCGTGACTTTCACAGCTGTTGCTTCAACATCCTTGATGATGACCGTTGCGCCCTCGACGAAATCATCGCCATCGACCGCATAAGCAAGCCATTCAGTGTCACCGATTTTTACCCGGCCCGTTCCGGCTGCAAACGCTTGCGTCACCAGTGCGCGTGTTCCAACCATGCTTTCCATGCGCTTGTTCAGCAGCGGCTTATCACTCTCGTGATTTCGCCAGTCGCCAAACACTGTCCGCCCCAGAATGAGCAGCCCGATAGAAGCAACCGCGAAGACGAGCAATTGCCCTTCCAACCCATCGATCGGCGCAGGTGCCACGGCCTTGAACAGTGCTGTTAAAAATGCCGCCGCAGAAATCCAGAGCAAATCAATTGTGCCAAGCGCCAGCTCTAAGCCCAATATGATCAGCGCAAGCGCGATCCAGTGCCAAGCCTGTAGCGGCGTAAAAAATTCAATAAGAGTTTCCATAAATTATGTCCTTTCCTAAAGTGGTCGGCCATGAGAATTAGACCCCATGGCCGGTCCATTTATCGTCTACCGGGTTGGCGGAACCGCGCTGGTAGCCTGCCCTTTAGCTGCTTCCGTCAGGCCTTTAACGCCCTCGATTGTGCCAAGCAGAGAGGAGAACTCAGCCGGAATGATAACCGTCTTCTGGTTTGGCGAACCGGCCAGCTTTTCAAAGGCAGCCACATAAGCTTGACCCAGGAAGTAGTTGATCGCGTTCACGTCACCTGCTGCAATCGCGGTAGATACCATTGCCGTCGCTTTGGCTTCCGCTTCAGCTTCGCGTTCGCGCGCCTCAGCATCACGGAAAGCAGCCTCGCGGCGACCCTCAGCTTCGAGGATTTGCGACTGCTTCAAGCCTTCAGCTTTCAAAATGGCAGACTGCTTGTCGCCTTCAGCGGTGAGAATTTCTGCGCGCTTCAAACGCTCAGCTTTCATCTGCCGTGTCATCGCCTCGGTAATATCCGCCGGTGGTGACAGGTCGGCAATCTCGATCCGTGTGACCTTCACGCCCCAAGGATTGGTGGCCTGATCAATCACAGTCAAAAGACGCGAGTTAATATCGTCGCGGTTCGACAAAACCTCATCAAGGTCCATAGAACCAACCACGGTACGAATGTTCGTCAGCGACAGGTTCTGGATCGCATGATTAAGGTTGTTCACCTCATAGGCCGCAGCCACCGGATCAATAACCTGAATAAACACAACCGCATCACATGACACCATGGCGTTATCCTTGGTAATCACTTCCTGTTGCGGCACATCCAGAACAGTTTCCATCATGTTCATTTTGCGACCAATACCCTGATAGATCGGGACAATAAAATGCAAGCCCGGCTTTAGTGTTTTGGTATATTTTCCGAATGTCTCAACAGTATAAGAATACCCCTGAGGCACGACCTTCAGCGTTTGTAATATAGCTATAATTGCAATAACTGCTGCGATCGCAAGTACAATAATAGGATCCATATTTTACCCTTCCTTCTTTGTTATGTAACATTCATGTAATGTCTATTTCTCGTTTTTCAATATGCATTTATTGAAAAACGGCGCATCCCAAGGATGCGCCGCTTCGATTAACACTTTGTTTATTTTCTAAGTGCTTGAAAAGAATAGGGTCTACATCTGCCCCAGCATATATTCGGCGCTGGAGACTTCATATGCACCGCCATCTTCAACATTTAACTGTGTGACCTTGCCGTCTTCAACCAGCATGGAATAGCGCTGCGAGCGCGTACCCATACCAAATCCTGAGGCATCCAGCTCCAGCCCTAGCGCTTTGGTGAAGGCGCCATTGCCATCTGCAAGCATCTGTATTTTTCCGTCAGAATCGGTCGATTTCCTCCATTCGCCCATCACGAACACATCATTTACGGATAAACAGGCGATCGAATCGACGCCTTTTGCAGAGAGTTTTTCAGCCGCATCGCGGAAACTCGGCAGATGTTTGGCCGAACATGTCGGTGTAAATGCGCCGGGCACAGCAAAGAAAGCCACTGTTTTTCCTGCAAAAATATCCGCTGTCGTCTTTGGCGCGGGGCCATCAACTGTCGGGGTCATAAAGGTGGCTTCGGGTAATTTATCGCCAATTTGAATAGGCATAAAGCAGTCTCCTGATTGATTCTCAGTCACACTACCCATCTCGGCGCGCGGATCAATTTGTTTCTTTCCCTTGCGCGCAGCCGCTGCATGCTCCAGCATTGCCCGTATGAGCGGACCCCTTATGCAAACTGACCTTTTAGGGAAAATCCTGATTGCCATGCCGGGCATTGGTGACAGCCAATTTGCCCAGTCGGTTATATTGATCTGCGCGCATGCCGAAGATTTCGCTATGGGGCTTGTGCTGAACAAGCCAATCACTGGCATTAGCTTGTCCGAGCTTCTAAATCAGATGGACATTCAAACCGACATCGCCTTGCCGGATATAGATGTGCTTGATGGTGGGCCGGTTGGGCGCGACCGCGGGTTTGTGCTGCATAGTGAAGATTTCAATTGCGACGATGCAACCATGAATATTGGCCCGGACCTCTGTCTCACAGCGACGCGCGATGCCTTGCACGCCATTGCCTCTCAGCGCTCTATCAATAAGGCCGTGCTCGCGCTTGGATATTCAGGATGGGGCCCCGGCCAAGTCGAGGCAGAGCTTTCAGAG
>CAZXTI010000224.1:0-3259 GCA_964643565.1 uncultured Hyphomonas sp.
CGCGATCGTTGCCACTTATCATGCCGGCGTCGAGTGGAAGTTTTGGGAAGGCCCGGCAGGTTGCTCTGGCGGGGGCGATATTGATATTGACGCAATCGATCTGCTCGAAAGCCTAAAAGGCAGAATCGCAACCGTATCCTGTTCAGAAGCGCCGTGGCGGATGTTTGGTGTGTCCATGGCCGGATACAATGCGGCCGCTTCGGTTGTCTTTGCTGTGATGAGTTTCCTTGCCGCGCGCAAAACTTATAGAAATGCGCGCGCCGCAATAGCAGCTTAAGACCGCTCCAACTCCACATCCCAGTAAAGATAATCAAGCCAAGTCTGATGCAAATGATTTGGCGGAAAGCGCCGTCCAATATCTTGCAGGTGATAATGGCTGGGTTGGATTGGCTTTCGTGCCGGTATCATGCCTGCTTCTTTTGGCATGCGTCCGCCTTTTTTGAGGTTACATGGCGAGCATGCGGCGACAATATTCGTCCAGCTTGTCCGTCCGCCCTTGGAGCGGGGGATCACATGATCAAAGGTCAAATCACCCTCAGATGTGCCGCAATAAACGCATTTGAAGCCGTCGCGCAGGAAAACATTAAACCGTGTAAATGCTGGCGAGCGGTTCTGATTTACAAATTCATGTAGCGCGATCACGCTTGGAAGGCGCATTTCAAAATTGGCTGAACGGACGACATGATCATATTCAGCAATAACTTCAACGCGCTCAAGAAACACCGCCTTCACAGCATCTTGCCAACACCATAAAGAGAGCGGGAAATAGCTAAGCGGGCGAAAATCCGCGTTCAAAACAAGAGCAGGGGCGTGCTTAGGCGCGCCTAATACAATATTTTCAGATGCAAGGGTCATGATTGCGGCCCCCGCTTAAAATATATCCTTTGACGAAAGCTCTTCTGACTGAAAACGCGGCTCCTTTTTGCGCAGCGCTCTGAGTGAACGCCGCTGATTTGCGAAGCTTATGTCATTTTGTACAAATTTCCAGAGATTTTTGTCAGCGATGCTGAACCCTAGCGATAAGCCAGCGGCTTTTTCTTCTGAAATTTAACACCGGCCTTGCGATAGCGTTCATGCTTTTCAGGCCCGGCCATCGCATATGTCTTCTCGCGGAGAAAATCCATCAAGTGCTGTCGCTTACCGGCGCTAGAGAGATCTTCCGGCCCCAGCGTGTCACCAATTTCGACCGGGAGGGGCTTACCCATGCGGCGCTTCACTTCTCGGAAAATGAGTGCCAATCTGAGCTCAAGGGAGACGTGGCTGGCGAATTGATAAAGGCGGGAATTTTGCCCGTCAAAATACATCGGGATTACAGACGCACCGCTATGTGTGATGAGTTTTGCTGAGAAGGGTTTCCAAGCATCATCAACGGCCGTTTTTGACAGTATGCGCGGGGTCGTCGCAACGCCGCCGCCGGGGAACACAATCACGCAGCCGCCTGCTTTGATGTGCTCTAACGCATCTTTGCGCATGGCAACATTTTCCGCGATAGCTTCCTTTGTCCCGGCAAAATTGACAGGCAGCAACCAAGGCCGCGCTTCCGGCACGCCGTCCAAGGCAGAATTGGTAAGCACTTTAAAGTCAGTGCGCCGCAAACTCGTTAGCCATGAAATAACCAAGCCGTCGAGCACGCCGAAAGGGTGGTTTGCAACAATAACAAGCGGCCCCGTTCGCGGAATTTTTGTGTGCTGGCTGGCCGAAAACTTTACATCGAGATCGAGCAAACGGATCGCGGCCTCAAAGAAGGGAACATCGGTTGCCAAATGCTCGCGATAATAATCATAGAGCGCTTTAATCTTTGGCTGGCCTGAAAGTTTCTCAACCGTACGAATAAACCGACGTTTTACCGGATCTTCAAAATAGGAGGCATAGGACAGGTCGGGGGCGACACTTTCCTGTTCTTGTTCCAATTTCAAAGCGCTCTGGCTCATAATTTCAGTAAACTCGCCAAATTGTTTTTTTGCATATCACTCGACCCACCAACGATCGGCATCCCCAGCAAATCGCGTACATGCCTATCCATATCATATGAGTCGCTAAGAGCATATGCGCCCATAACTTGCTGACAGGTTAACGCGATTTCGACGCCCGTATCAGCAACAAACAGTTTTGCCATGCTGGTTTCTGCCGAACATGGGAGATTATTATGGGCCAGCCAAGCGCCGTGATAAAGCATATGCCGCGCCGCTTGCAGTTTGGTGCGGGCATCAACCAGCTTATGGCGGATGGCCTGATGCTGCGCGATTGGCTTGCCAAATTGCACGCGCTCTTGCGCATAAACCCAAGCCTCTTCCACCGCAGCGCGGGCAATGCCGTATGCGACGGCTGTAATCTCGATCTTCTCAACATCGAGCGCGCGCCCGGCCAACAATTCCCAGCCCCGATCCCACATCTCCGGCCCGCCGACAATTGCGGTTTCATCGAGTTCAACATTATCAAAATAGACATCCATAGAGGCGGTATAGCGAAGATTGGAATGCTCTATGGGAGACATGGTGACACCCTTGGCGTTTGTGGGCACCAGAACAAAAGAGAGATTCTTATAGCGCGCGTCAGCCGGGCCAGAACGTACGAGACAATATATATAGTCGCACCAATCGGCCCCGGTGCACCACCGCTTAGCGCCATTGATGACGATCTTGCCGCCGCTGCGTGTTGCGCGCGTTTCAACGCTTAGAAGGTCTCCGCCGACATTCGGCTCTGAAAGGCCATAGCAAAGGAGCATTTCGCCGCGTGAAATTTTGGGCAGCATGGTTTCCTTTTGCGCCTCTGATCCGTTCTCGGAAATATTCATGCCGCCATAGAACGCTGCGTGGATATACGGCCCGGCCAGAGATGTTCCGAACTGGCAGAGCTCTTCGATCACAGCGGTCGCGGCAACAATATCCTGCCCAGCCCCGCCATATTTTTCCGGAATTGTGAGGCCAATAAGTCCAAGCTCAGCCAAAGCTTTAAAGTCATCGCGATCCCAGCGATGTTCACGGTCGAGCGCTATGCGTTTTTCACGGGGCAGACGATCAGCACCAAATCGTGCGACTTGCCGACGAAGTTCGCTAACATGGTCAGCTTCATTTGCGAAAGTTTGCAGCGTCATCTAGCGGTCTCTTCAATATGGCAATACTGATGGGTCAGTGTGCCGGTTTCAAGACGACCTTACCATGAGACTGTATCTTAGCTGCCAGCGTTGGCATTATCAAAGAAATCTCTTACGCCTTTTTCCTCTATCGCTTGTCGCCTCTGCCATACTGATTCGCGCGCG
>CAZXTI010000225.1:0-3252 GCA_964643565.1 uncultured Hyphomonas sp.
TCAAATTCGCTCATCTTGTTTATCTCCTGTGTCAGATGAATTAAATCGTCCGTGGAGAGCGTTTCACCATGTTGCACGCGCGCATGCGCATGACGAACAATGGTCAAACTGCGTTTGATCTGGTCGCTTTGCTCGGCAAGCGTTTCGGCCTGCACCGCAAGGATCTCGGCAACCTCAATATCTCCGGCCAAAAGTCCCGCAATATCTGCGAGCTTAAACCCCATCGATTTGAGCGCCTTGATTTTGTAAAGCTGCTTGACCTCGCTATCACTATAGGATCGCCAGCCAGCAGGCGTTCGCCCCGGCGCTATCAGCCCATGCGTCTCATAAAGCCGCAGCGCTTTCACGCTGAGCCCCATTAAATCACCGATCTGTTTTGCCGTCTTAAAGCTTGCCATTTGAACCGTCCTCCTTTGGACGGCTCCTTATCTGCACCCGTCCCCAGGGGACGGCGCAAGCACAAATTTCAACATTTCAGAAAAAGCTTCAAAAACCCAGGAACGGAATCTCGTCACTACTCAAGATCTATGCCGATCTCAGCCAAAGCTCGCTTCACAACGCTGATCCGCTTCTTCAAGTCGCTCTCTGGCGCGGTCATATCCATATTGAACGCGAAGACATAGGTTCCAGCCGCCGTGCCAGACCTCTTTTCCAGCCAGCCAACATACCAGCCAATATCGACATTATCGGGAGCAAATTTCCAGCCCGTTTTCGCATACAGGCTCCAATCATCCCCGCCATCGGTACGCATGATTGCGCGGCTATCGGAATAGGTCGCGCTGGACAAGGGAAACTCCTGTCGCTGCAGCCTGGACAAGAACGTCACTTGCTCTGCAGCCGAAACAGCCAAGGGTCCAACCAGCCAGTAATCCTGCAGGCGTTCGGGCGGACCAATATCCGCGTTTCCATATCCAAAGGATGCCAGACCCTCATTAAGCCCAGCATGACCAATCCGAGGCGTCACCTGCTGATAAATCCATACGGTCGAGTTTTGGAATGCTTCGGCGAAAGTTTGAGTCTTGTTCCATTGCGGTGCAAACCGTTCAACCCCATCCCACTCGAAGATCTCACGGGGTGAACTCACAGCGCCAAGTTCAAGAGCCAGAACAGTATGCGGAATCTTCGCCGTCGATGCAGGCGTAAAACGCTGTGTAATACGCTCTCCACCACTTTCCCAGCGTGTGCCGTCTTCCAACCGAACGATGCGTATTGCTGAAACTGCCGGGTCCACAGCCTCAGCTTCTAATACGAAGTCGATAGAATGTACCTTTGGCCTATCCTGACATCCCGCAATCAACCCAAACAGTACAATTGCAACGAGCCTGACCAATGTTGCAAATCCTAGAACGGAATCTCGTCATCAAGGTCTTGGCTGAAGTTCTGAGCAGGGCCGTCCATCTGGCGCGGGCCGCCGCCCTGATTGCCATAAGCGACAGAATCCTGATTGTAACCACCGCCGCCGCCCATGCGCGCACCGCCGCCGTCAGAATTCCGGCTATCAAGCATGGTCAACGTGCTACCAAATCCGCGCAGAACCACTTCAGTCGTGTATTTATCGACGCCGTTCTGGTCTTGCCACTTACGCGTTTCAAGCTGGCCTTCAATGTAAAGCTTGGAGCCTTTTTTCACATAAGACTGAACCACGCGGATCAGCCCTTCGCTGAAAATTGAAATACGGTGCCATTCTGTCTTCTCGCGGCGCTCGCCTGTATTCTTGTCTTTCCAGTTCTCGGAGGTGGCGAGCGAAAAGCTACATACCTGACCGCCATTCTGGAATTGACGCACTTCTGGGTCTTGCCCAACATTTCCGACAAGAATTACCTTGTTCACTGATCCAGCCATGACATATCTCCGATCTTTAGCTTCCGAATCCAAATATACTCATATCGCCAGCGTAACGCTCTGTCCGCCCCGCCTGCCGAGTTCTCCACAGGGTTCCGCGGCTACAGACAGTTTTGCTGCGACATTTCTTAATGTTCACTTTTTGTTCTTGATGTCAAGCTGGACTCTCGCAATAGATTGGACTTCAAAGCGTAAAACAGCCTCAAAGCCGCGTAAGAGAGCAAAACACCATGGCCGAATCTCCCTTTATCCGCGTGCGCGGTGCCAAGGAACACAATCTCAAAAACGTGGACGTGGATATTCCGCGCGGCGAACTTGTGGTGATGACGGGCCTGTCAGGGTCTGGCAAGTCCTCCCTCGCCTTCGACACGATCTATGCCGAAGGCCAGCGGCGCTATGTCGAGAGCCTGTCAGCCTATGCCCGCCAATTCTTGGAGCTGATGCAGAAGCCGGACGTGGAAAGCATTGAAGGCCTCTCTCCCGCCATCTCCATCGAGCAGAAAACCACCAGCCGAAACCCGCGCTCCACTGTCGGCACGGTCACCGAAATCTACGACTATATGCGCCTCCTCTGGGCGCGCGTCGGCACACCTTATTCGCCCGCCACGGGCCTGCCGATTGAAAGCCAAACCGTCACCCAAATGGTCGACCGCACAATGGCCCTGCCCGAAGGCACGCGCCTCTATCTGCTCGCCCCCATCGTGCGCGGGCGCAAAGGCGAATACCGCAAAGAGTTCGCCGAGCTTCTGAAAAAGGGTTTCCAGCGCGTCAAAGTAAACGGCGAGTTTCATGAGCTGGAAGATCCGCCCACGCTCGACAAGAAGTTCAAGCACGATATTGATGTCGTCGTTGACCGCGTCGTCGTCAAAAGCGGCATGGAGCAACGTCTCGCCGAAAGCTTCGAAACCGCCCTCGGCCTCGCCGATGGCATCGCGGTTGCAGAATACGCCAAGCTCGAAGACGGCGAGACTGAGCCAAAGCGCATCATCTACAGCGCAAACTTTGCCTGCCCGGAAAGCGGCTTCACCATTCCCGAAATCGAGCCGCGCCTCTTCTCCTTCAACAACCCGTTCGGCGCCTGCCCAAAATGCGACGGCCTCGGCAGCCAGCTCAAGATCGACCCAGACCTTGTCGTACCAGACCGCGACCGCACCCTGCTGGACGGCGCAATCGCGGCATGGGCCAAATCCGCCTCACCTTACCAGACCCAGACCTTGCAAGCCCTATCAGCCCATTACCGCTTCGACCTAAAAAAATCCTGGAACAAGCTGCTGAAAAAAGTGCAAGACATCGTCCTCTTCGGCACAGGCGATGACGAGGTCGATTTCGTCTATGATGACGGCATGCGCCGCTATGAGGTTACCAAGACCTTTGAAGGTGTGATCCCCAATCTCGAACGCCGCTTCCGCG
>CAZXTI010000226.1:0-3250 GCA_964643565.1 uncultured Hyphomonas sp.
CTGGGCCCTAAGCAAGCTTAGCAAATTTGAATTTCTGCTGTCTCTGCTCGGCTAGCGCGCGTGTTTGCGCTTGATATCCGGTGCCCAGCTTTCGCGCGCGAGATTGACCACAGCCTCTGATAGCGGCATCATTTCCTGAGCCTTGGACCCAAACCGGCGCAGCGCAAGTGTGCCCTCTTCCGCTTCTTTTGCGCCGACCACAGCAATGATCGGCACCTTCTGAAGCGAATGCTCGCGAACTTTGTAATTGATCTTTTCAGAGCGCAAGTCGGTTTCGACACGGAGGCCAGCAGCGCGCAATTTCGCGGCAGCTTCCTCGGCATAGCCGGATGCGCTTTCTGAAATTGAAGCGACCACGACGTGAACCGGCGCAAGCCACATCGGGAACGCGCCTGCAAATTCTTCGATGAGAATACCGAGGAAGCGCTCCATAGATCCGAGGATTGCGCGGTGGAGCATGACCGGCACATGCTTGCTTCCATCTTCGGCTGTATATTCCGCACCGAGACGGCCGGGGACAACATAGTCGAGTTGTAAGGTGCCGCATTGCCAGACGCGTCCAATCGCGTCGGTGAGTTGGAATTCGAGCTTCGGACCATAAAACGCGCCCTCGCCTTCCATGATCTCATACGGAAGCTCGGATGCGATGATCGCGTCTTCGAGTGACTTCTCTGCGCGGTCCCATGTTTCGTCGTCGCCTGCGCGGACCTCTGGGCGGGTGGAGAGTTTCACCGCGACATCAGTAAAGCCGAAATCGTCATAGACGCTTTGCAGGAGCGCGCAGAATTTCTTCGTCTCGGCGACAATCTGATCTTCACGGCAGAAGATGTGTCCATCATCTTGGGTAAACTGACGCACGCGCATAATGCCGTGCAGCGCGCCGTGGGGTTCGTTGCGGTGGCAGCAGCCATATTCGGCGAGGCGTAGCGGCAGATCGCGGTAGGATTTTTGTCCCTGCTTGAAAATCTCGACATGGGCCGGGCAGTTCATTGGCTTGATCGCCATCAGCTTGGCATCGGCAGGGACAATAACAGCGCCCTCGCCATCCGGCACGAAATCAGGCACGACGAACATATTCTCGCGGAACTTGCCCCAGTGTCCTGATTTTTCCCATTGGCCTGAATCCATAAGCTGGGGCGATTTGACCTCATTATAGCCTTCGACCTCAAGACGGCGGCGAATATAGGCCTCGACTTGCAACCAGACTTGGTAGCCCTTCGGGTGCCAGAAGACGGAGCCTGCGGCGGCCTGTCCGTCGAGGTGGAAGAGATCGAGTTGGTTGGCGAGCTTTCTATGGTCGCGCTTTTCAGCTTCTTCGAGGCGAGTGAGATGGGCCTTTAGCTGCTTCTCATCGGGCCATGCTGTGCCGTAAATCCGTTGCAGCATTTCATTATTGCTATCGCCGCGCCAATAGGCTCCGGCGAGCTTCATCAGCTTGAAAGCTTTGGGCAGCTTGCCCGTGGATGGCAAATGCGGGCCACGGCACAGATCATACCAGTCGCCCTGACGGTAGACGGTGATGTCCTCGCCCGGCGGAATAATGTCGTCAATGATCTGGGCTTTATAGTCTTCGCCGATGGATTTGAATGTTTCGATCGCTTGGTCCTTGCCCCAGACCTCGCGGATGATCGGATAATCAGCGTCTATAATCTCGCCCATTTTCTTCTCGATCTTTTCAAAATCATCAGAGGAAAACGGCTCTTCGCGCGCAAAGTCATAATAGAAGCCATCATCGATTGTTGGGCCAATCGTAACCTGCGTGCCGGGAAACAGCTCTTGCACGGCTTGGGCCAGCACATGGGCGGCATCATGGCGGATAAGGTCGAGGCCTTCGGGATCTTTGGCAGATAGCAGCTCCAGCGCGGCATTGCCTTCCAGCGGACGCGTTGCATCATATAGCTCGCCATCGACGCGCGCGACGATGACCCGCTTGGCCAGCGAATTGGAGATCGACTTGGCGACATCTAGCGGCGTCACACCGGCTTCATATTCGCGCACGGCACCATCGGGAAGCGTTACTTGGATCATCGGTCATCTCTATTCATTATGGTCGTGGTCACAGGACTTAGCGCCATTCTGCCAGCGCGCAAGTTTCCACGGGGTAAAAACTGATGTTTCAGGCTTTATCAGCGGAACCGGGTCATGGCCATGCGAACCGCCGGGCCTGCACCGCCAAAGCCGCCCGAGCGTCATCCAGCCCCCTGCCCACCAGCCATGGCGCGAAGCCGCCTCAGCCCCAAATTCGGAACAGGTCGGCAAATGCCGGCACCGCGCACCGAACGCATAAAATACCACAGACAGGGTCGCCTTATAGGTCTTAAGCAGCGCATGCGCGATGGGTTTATAGGGATGTTTGGGCATTCGAGGAAGATGGAGTGAACCATGCTGAAGCGCAAGAGGGCGCGCAGGACATATGGGGTTTGGTTGGGGGATAGATTGCCTTTCCCTGAATTTTGAACGATATATTTAGAATGGAAAAGAAGCCGGGATTACAAATCTCGTCTCGCTCGCGCTGGCAAAAGGGAGGCCACATCATGACGATCCAATCTCAGCCGCATGACATCGTCGTCCGCAAAATTCCGTTTGCCTTTGATGAAGGTATCGAACCCATCTGGCATAAGCAGCAACCGGAGTGGAGCCATATGCTGAACGGGGCGTCTATGACCATGCCCTATCTTGAGCCCTTTCTTATCCGGTCCGTGCGCGAAGCGATGAGCCAGATCGATGACCCAGCGCTGCTGGAGGATGCCCGCGCTTTTAATGCGCAAGAGGGACAGCATTATCAGAACCATCGCCGGTTCAACGACCTCCTCAAGGCGAGCGGCTATCCCGAACTTGCGCAAATTGAAGACGAGATGGAGGCCGATTATGCGCGCATCCAGAAGAAGTCTTTGAGATGGCGCTTGGCATATACTGCCGGGTTCGAAACCATGACAATGGGCATAACCGAATGGTTGATCTGTAACCGCTCGGAGCTGTTTTCTGGCGCGGATCCGCGCGTTGTGTCTTTTGTCCTCTGGCATATGGTCGAGGAAACCGAGCACAAGACGGTCGCTTTTGATGTCTATCAGCATCTCTATAAGAGCTACTGGGCACGGGTCTGGGGAATTGTCTGCGGCAGTATGCATGTCTTGAAGTTCAGCCGGAAATCTTATGTCCTGATGCTTAAGAAGGATGGTTACTGGCGCAGCTGGCGTAGTCGGCTAACGACGTTTAAGCGCGCCTCGAATTTCATGTGGCATGTCGGCAA
>CAZXTI010000227.1:0-3246 GCA_964643565.1 uncultured Hyphomonas sp.
ACCCGCTCACTGTTTTTTGCCGGGCTTGGCTGGATGCTGCACGCGACATGGGATTTTGCATCGCCGCATTTCTCAGATGTTTCATATATGCCAGATTGGTCAGCGCCCGCTTGCCTCGGTTTTGATATATTGCTGGGCGTCTACTTGCTGGCGCGGGCGCAAGGATATTTCGTCCCGGAGCCGGCCTAACTCTATTCTCGTTGAGATTTCATTTGCTCAGCGCGTAAAATAGCCTCTGCCTGATCGTTGATCGCCTGTTCGCGGTCAAGTTCTGCTTGCGCCGCCAAGGCTGCATCAAACTCAGCATTTGTTTTTCGCGCTCTGCGATACATGTAAACGCCAACACCGAGCATGATGATGCCGCCAACAATGTTCATAAGAGATGCGGATCCGCTCTGATTGAAGACGGCGTTGACGATGAAAAACAGCCCAAACGCAATGAAGAAAACAGTGTAAATTTTAAAGAACGCAGACCCGCGCCCTTGGCCAAACATTTTCCTGTCATTCATCTCACATAGTAATAGAGGGAAAGCGACAAAGGACAACAGCACGTTTAACGGAATCCGAATAAATTCCGGCAGGAAAGACGTGACCGTTTCTATAAGAACAAAAGGTATGGCAACCGCGAACAGTGCGATCATTAAAGCGATTAGCCAGCCTATAGGTGTAAGCGCGATTCCAAAAAACATAGTTTTACCCCTCAAGTCTCCAGAGAGTTACTATGCAGTAATTCCTGCCGCACACAAGGCTCTAGTCAGAAAAAACTATTATTAATCAAGTACTGGAAAAGCTCTGACAAAGTGATCTAGTCCAGCACATCCTTGATCCACGGGCCGAAGGGCGACTCGCCGAGCATGGCGATTTGTTGTTTGGCGGAGATTTCGTTGATTGGGAGTTGCGGTTTGTTGCCCGGATGGACCGGACGGCGCAAGGGGCGTTTGCCGCGTGGCATGGCCATGACCTCGGCAATGGCGTGTGGAATATCCATCGGATCGGTGGAGCCGCCCCCGCCCGGCACACCCATGCGCGCGGTGAGTGCGGGATAGTCCGCTAACAGTTCTTCAGGCAAGCGGGCTTTCAGCGCGGCGGCGATTGGCACCTGATTGTCCCAGATTTTTGTCGGGTAACCGCCCGGCTGGATGAGGGTGACATCAACGCCGTGCTGGACGACTTCATAGGCGAATTGTTCGCTCATGGCTTCCAGTGCAAACTTGGTCGGGGAATATTGGCCAAAACCGGGGATCATGACCCGGCCTAGCTGTGAGGAGATATTGAAGATCTGGCCGGACTTGGCTTTGCGCATGGCGGGCATCACGGCGCGCATCATGCGCTGCGGGCCAAACACATTGGTGTCGAAGATGAGCTGGGTGGCTTCCATATCTTGGGCTTCGATGGGGCCAGCGGTTCCGATCCCGGCATTATTGACGAGCACGTCGAGTGTGCCGCCGGTCGCAGCGAGCACGGCTGCCACGCCAGCCTCAACTTGCGCATCGGAGGTCACATCGATTTCGAGCACGGTGATGTCGAGGTCTTCAGCTTTGGCGAGCGCTTCCAGCTTGGTGGCTTCAGGGCGCGGCAGATTGCGCATGGTGGCAAAGACTTTCGCGCCGAGGCGGGCATAATGTTCTGCGCCCAAACGACCAAAACCTGACGAACAGCCCGTAATGAGGACAGACTTTCCAGCAAGGTTGGGCACTGCGGCCCCCTCTTGCGCACTGGCAGAACTTGCGGCAACGGCGCTGGCGGCAAGCGCGGCTCCGGCCATCAATTGACGGCGATTAAGTTTCACAGGATTGGTCATGACAGATCTCCTCTTCAATCGGCCTAACGCGCTGAAAGTGCGGCTTTAAGGCTTTCCGCTTGCTCCGTCTTCAAGGCGGCGCAAAGCGCGATATTCTCTTTTGTCTGCGCAAGGGCGCGTCCATGGCCGGGGGCTAGTTCACCATATTGTTTGAACATGCTCTCCAGCTTGTCGATGCCGGCTGCATCACAAAACCCGCCAGCTAGACCCGGCGTACGACGCGGCCATTGCGCTGGAATTTTGGTGACGAAGGTCGCAAAATTTGCCTCCAGCCAGTCCCATGTTGCATCTCTTGTCGTGGCACTACCCATTTGGCCTTGGACAAGCGCATAGGTTTCACGTGGCCCAAGATCACCGGAAAGCGCGAGATCCAGAACGCGCCGCGAAAGCGCTGGGCTACGCGTGGCTGCAAGCGCATTCGGGACCGTGCCCGAAAAGACCGGATCATCGATCTGGCTATAGGCTTGGAGCATTTTGTCAAAGACAGCGCGCCCGCCATCTTGAACAGCGACAGTCATTGCCGGGCCATAGCGGTCAGTTGTCAGGGCGTTGGATTGACGCCCGCCATTTACACCGAGAAAACGCCGCGCATCGCGCAACAGGACACGGCGCACACTTTCGTCTTGCGCGGATAAAGCCAGAAAGCTCTCAATGCGTGAACGCAGAACAATATCATCATCACGCTTGGAGTTCAGAGACTTATAAATGGGCGTGTAAATGGCGCTGGAATAGGCGTTTAGCTTATCGCGCATTTCACCATCAACGATACGTCCAAAACTGTTGAGCACATTCATTGGGGCAACTGCAACACGTCGGTCCGGATGCTGGCTTGCCGCCTCGAGCAGATCAAGCAGGGTTTCAGCGTCGCCCACGCCTGCGCGAAATGATGCACCGGCACTGTCAACGGCTGAAAGCGCTTCAGAGGCGTTGAGCTGGTCAAAATTATCGATCAGCTTGCGCCAGTCTGCGGGCGTCAGTTGCCAGCGATAATAACCAGAGCCATTTGCGTTTGGCATAATATAGGTCGCGTCATCTTTTATATCGAGGCTAAGCGTGCCATCGCGCATGATGTCGCAAAGACGTTCGCTTGTTCCGTCTGTGCGGCCAAGCTTGATACAGACCGGAATCGACCAACGCGTGCCATCAGCGATCTCAGACCCGAGCGGGCGATACCGGCTTTGGGCCAAGTTGATCTTTCCGTCAGAAATGGCGGCGGAGACAAAGGGTACGCCCTTTTGCTCGACAAAGCTTCTGAAGACTTCGGTCAGGGCCGGCGTATTCGTCGCCTTGCCGATGGCGTTATAATAGTCGGGGCTGTCCGCATCGGCATCTTCAAAAGATTTCAGATATTCACCGAGCGCCGGGCGGAAAACGTCCTCGCCAAAATACTTATCGGCCATCCAGATCACAGCCATGCCTTTGGAATATGTGATCCCGTCATAGGC
>CAZXTI010000228.1:0-3240 GCA_964643565.1 uncultured Hyphomonas sp.
TTTGGAGCGCTAGTTCTCAATCAGTGTTGGCGCGCGAACCTGTGTGCGTTCGCCTTCGCTGATCGCGAGCTGTTCGAGCGCCGCATTTAACCGTTCGTCACCAGCAAGCAGTGCGATCACGCTTGCTGCGCGCGCAATGTCCGTCGATACACCAAACAAGCTATTGAAGGCTTCAAGTCCGGTTTGACGCTTTGGATAGTAGACCACGCGGACACCCTTATCCGCCTCCACGCCAGCCAGTTCGGCAGCTTTGTCGATCGCGTCGGTAAAGCCCCCAATCTCGTCAACAAGGCCGCGCTCTAAAGCATCTTCACCGCTCCAGACCCGTCCTTTTGCAACTTCATGCACGTCTTCTTGTGTCATGCCGCGTCCTTCCGCGACAAGACTGGTGAAGCGCTCATAGCCGCGTGTCAGGCTTTCACGTAAACGCGCGCGCTGATTGTCCGTAAACAAGTCAGAGCCAAACGCGTCAGCATATTCACCGCCGACCGTGAT
Organism: uncultured Hyphomonas sp.; assembly: GCA_964643565.1. Classification (GTDB taxonomy): domain Bacteria; phylum Pseudomonadota; class Alphaproteobacteria; order Caulobacterales; family Hyphomonadaceae; genus CALLCD01. Next base: position 496 of record CAZXTI010000228.1, read on the forward strand.
TGATCTTGGGTGGATACCAATACGCTCAAACCCTTCAGAAAGGGTTGTCTTGCCGCCATAAATACCAATCGATCCGGTAATGGTTGATCGGCTCGCCAGAATATAGTCCGCGCCCGTGGAGACATAGTACCCACCAGAGGCTGCAACACTTCCCATCGAGACAACAACCGGTTTGCCATCTTCTTGGACGCGCTCAATGGCTTTCCAAATCTGGTCGGATGCTGTTGGTGAGCCACCGGGACTATCGACCCGGAAAACGATGGCTTGAACTTTCTTATTCTTGCCAGCGTTGAGAATCGCCCGGGCGATGCGGTCAGACCCCATTTGCGATTCACCGACAAATGGATTTCCGCCGCCGCCGCTGCCGGTCACAATTCCGCCTTCGCCGCCAACAACCGCGATCTGCATTGCGTCCAAGCCAGCAAAGGGCGGACTATACTGTGCAAGTGAGACCAATGTATTGTCACCATCGCGCTCTTTGGCGGCGTCTCTAGCCTCTTCCGGCCAGCCGAGTTTGTCCATGATCGTAAGATCGACAGCTTGTTCAGCCGACATTGGCGCTGCTTCTAGCCATGCGCGCAGTGCTTCTTTTTCAAGCCCGCGGTCGTCTGAAATATCATCAAGTGAAGCTTCCCAAAGCGATTCGGCGAGCCGTGTCATGGCTTCGCGGTGGGATTCGGTAAAGTCATTTTCCCGCTGTGTGTTCGGCGCGTTCTTATATTCATAGAGCGCTTCAACTTCTGGCACGATTGATAAAGTGTCCAATAAGTCTCTTTGGAAAAGTGTTTCAAAGCTAACGCCTGATGTCATCAAATCCGTGCCCGGTTGAATCCATATTTCGTCAGCGGCTGCAATGGCGCGCAGTCCAGATGGGCCTGTGCTAAAGCTTCCTTGAGAATGTGCGATGATGAATTTACCCGCTTCGCGGAATTCGTTGAAAGCATCGCGCAATTCTTCCGCGCGTGAACTGCCGACGCCGCCCTGTGAAGCGCGAATGAACAGGCCTTTGACTTTCGAATCTTCTTCAGCCGCTTTTAGTTTTGAAACAATGTCGATGAAGCCAACCGAGCCGCCATTAAGCGCGGCAAATGGTGTCGCCGCAGTTTGGTCGCTATAGCCCGCGCGCAAATCTAAGGAAAGCACGATGCTGTCAGGCTGCGCCGTGGTTGGGGTTGCTGAAGCAATGAGTATGCCCAGAAACAAGAAGCCAAAAATAACAAACAGGATCATGGCGCAAAACGCGCCGGCCAGTGATATAAAGAAAGTTTTCAACAAGTGGCTCCTTGCGGTTGAGGTGAATACTTATCGATAAAAGGTAAAGGTAGAATGGCGATTTGCCAAGTCCACTTCGTGCTTAAGTCTGGAATGAATGTGGACTTTGACACACCCGAGCGCCCATCGGATTAATGCCGGGCACTGTTTTCCTCACGATTTGGCGAAATCAGGTGTTGCAAGCAAGGTCACAATTGGCTATTCGACCGCTTCACTGTTGGGGCGTCGCCAAGTGGTAAGGCACCGGTTTTTGGTATCGGCATTCCCAGGTTCGAATCCTGGCGCCCCAGCCAGTGAACACATATCTCCCAGACATTTCATTTTATGCATCCCAAGCGAAGAAAAGCTGACAGCTGACATGCGCAGGGTGATTTTCCGATTCGTTTCAGCATTTCCAAGGCTTGTATTCATTGGCGGTTGACGCCCGAAATGAAAAAAGAAGTGTAAATGATCGATTAACGGTGTTGATCCTTGCAGCACAGATTGCTAGCGTCTGATCGTTACCGTAAAAAATCGGTAATGTTGGCGATGCTCAAATGGTGGCGCCGACACTTTATAAGAAGAGGGTGGGTCACACTCCGTTTGAGGGAACAACTGCAGAAGCAGGATTCGCTCCCTACAATATAACTCGTGGCCAAGGTGTGGGCCGCATCTATTCAAACATTGTGGTCGTTGGGCTCTATATTACCAAACCCCGCGGCAGATTTAGTTTTCGCGCTTTATGCGCGCAACCAGTGAGAGGCGAACATTATGAAAAATGTTCTTACACCAGCACGAAGCGCGATCCTTGGCGCTTTGATTGTCGGTGCAGGCATGCCGGCCGAAGCGCAGCTGCGATCTGCGCTCGATGTCGGCGAACGTGCTACCCGGTCTGCCGGACAGACCCAATTGAGAATCAATCAGTTGGACGATGAAAGGTCCGATCTTGTTCGTGAGTTCCGCACACTCGTACAGCGTAAAGACGCTGCCGAGCTTTTCGTGCGTCAACAAGAGCAAGTGGTTGCAAGCCAATCCCGCGAGATTGCGTCTTTGCAGGAACAGCTTGGTCGGATTGATGAAATCACATCTGTGATGGTTCCGATGATGATCGACATGATCGAGGACCTTGAAGCGTTTATCGAGGCGGATTTACCCTTCCAGATCGATGAACGCAGAGAGCGTGTCGCCACGCTGAAAAGCATTCTTGAGCGCGCAGACATTGTTCCTGCCGAGCAATATCGCCTCATCATCGACGCCTATCAAAGAGAACTTGATTACGGCAATACGGTTCAGCAATGGTCAGAGACTGTCACCATTGGTGATAAGCCGACCGATGTTGACATGTTCCGTTATGGCCGTGTTGGCATGGTATATGTCACGCCAAATAACGGCCGTGCAGCACGTTGGGATCGGGATTCCCGCCAATGGGTTGATCTGGACGCGAGTTACAGACCGCAAATCCGCACAGCGATTGATACAGCCAAAGAGCTGATC
>CAZXTI010000229.1:0-3170 GCA_964643565.1 uncultured Hyphomonas sp.
CCTTGTAACGCTTCACGTCTCAGACACGGGTATCGGAATCTCTGAGGAAGCGCGCAAAAACCTATTTAATGATTTCGCGCAAGCTGATAGCTCAACCACGCGCAAATATGGCGGTACAGGCCTTGGCCTTGCTATCACCAAGCGGCTGGCGACGATGATGGGCGGCGCGGTGAGCGTCGTAAGCAAACCGAATAAGGGCTCAGTGTTCTCATTGAGCTTCAAAGCGAAAGTCGGTGAGGCGGTAAAGCTCGCGCCCGTAAACCAAACCCCGGTCCGCATCGCGGCCGCGCCCGCACCTGAGCCTGCACCCGCGCCAGCAGCGCAAATACCATTGCCTGCAGAGGACCGGCCATCAGTCGCTGAAGCTTTATCCACCGAAGAAGTTGACTCAAACTGGATCGAAGCGCCGAGTTCAGATGAAAGCACTTCAACAGATGCGAGCGTCATTCTCGCCCGGACAACACAAAGCCTGAAAGGTCTGCGCGTTCTGATCGTTGACGATAATGCCATTAACCGGCGCGTTGCCCGCTTATTGGTCGAGCCACAAGGCCTTGTCGTGACCGAGGCGGAAAATGGACGTGAAGCCTTGGAGATGCTTGGTGCAGAAGGGTTTGATTTCATTCTGCTTGATATGCACATGCCGGTTATGGATGGGCGTGAAACGATCAAAGCAATCCGTAATTCGTCGCTGGATTGGCAACAAATTCCAGTGATCGCGCTAACGGCCGATGCGATGTCGGGTGACCGTGAGAAATGTCTCGCGCTCGGCATGGATGGATATGTGCCAAAGCCGGTCGATCAGCGCGAACTCTTTGCTGAAATTCTGACAGTCATGTCGGCGGCTGCTAATCAGGGGCGCGTTGACGGCTTTAACTTCCCGGAAGAAGTTAAACTGGATCATGGTAATAGCGCGTTTGACGACCTGTTCGATATCGCGGGAAATTCCTAATACGCCCACGCCTTCTAATGAACTGAGATACGCCTAGCACACAGGGCATGCTCGCTTTTTCTAAACTCTCCTTGCCAGCGCGATGGCCGCGCGCCTATATGCACCCATGTCCCAGATCAAGGCGATCCTCGGCCCGACCAATACCGGCAAAACGCACTACGCCATAGATCGCATGCTGGGTCATGCGTCTGGCATGATCGGCCTGCCTTTGCGGCTTTTGGCGCGCGAAGTTTACGACAAGGTCGTGGCCATAAAAGGCAAGGCGGCTGCTGCGCTGATCACAGGCGAAGAGCGCATTTGGCCAGCAAGTGCGCGCTATTTTATCTGCACCGTTGAAGCCATGCCCATGTCGCAAAAGGTGGAATTCCTCGCCGTTGATGAAATCCAGCTCGCAGAGGATTCAGAGCGCGGCTATATTTTCACAGACCGTATTTTGCATGCACGCGGCACTTACGAAACTTTGTTGCTGGGCGCAGAGACGATGCGGCCTATCCTCTACGCGCTTGATCTTGATGTCGAAACCGAGCCGCGCGAACGGTTTTCTGAACTGACCTATACCGGGCCGGTAAAAGTCACCAAACTGCCAAAGCGTACCGCCATCGTCGCTTTCACCTCCGAACAGGTTTACGCCATTGCTGAGCTTCTGCGTCGGCAAAAGGGCGGGGCGGCGGTCATTATGGGCGCGCTCAATCCGCGAACGCGTAATGCCCAAGTTGAACTCTACCAATCGGGCGAGGTTGATTATCTTGTTGCAACCGATGCGATCGGCATGGGGTTGAATTTGGACATCGACCATGTCGCGTTTGCCGGGGCGACCAAGTTTGATGGCCGGCGACAAAGACCTCTGCGTCCGTCTGAACTTGCCCAGATTGCAGGCCGCGCCGGTCGCTTCCGCTCGCAAGGTACGTTTGGGGAAACAGGCGACTGCCGCCAGTTTGATGAAGACCTTGTTCGCAGAGTTGAAAACCATAAATTTGAACCTGTCTCGCAAATCGATTGGCGCAATAGCGCACTCAACCTTAAAAGCCTCAGCGCGCTTATGCAGAGCCTTGCAAAACCATCTGGCCTTGGCGTCCTTCGGCAAAACCCAAATGCGCTCGATGAGTGGACGCTGCGCCGGATGGCGCTTTTGCCTGACATCGTTGCTGAAGCCTCAAACGAGTCCCGCGTGCGCCGTCTTTGGGATCTCTGCCGACTGCCTAATTTTCGCAAGGCCGGGCATGAGGGGCATTTCCGGCTGGTGCAAGCCTTAACCGAACATCTGGCTGATCCTGAGGCGCGCCTGAGTGATACAGCCATGGAAAATCGTTTAAAGCGCTTGCAAGACCCCTTGGGGGATATTCCAACGCTTCAGGAAAAACTGGCTGGTATTCGGACATGGACATATGCAGCCTATCGAGATGACTGGTTGGAAAACGCCGACTTTTGGCGTGACAAAACCCGAAAGATAGAAGACAAATTATCTGACGCGCTACACGGGGCTTTAACGGCCCGTTTTGTAGATCGTCGTACAACCGCGCTTCTGGCTGGATTGAAAAAGGATCACGCGCTGATGACAGATATTCAGGAGGATGGAGCCATCCTTGTCGAAGGCCATATTGTTGGCCATCTGAAGGGCCTGACCTTTGAACCCGACACAACAGCCAGAACGCTGGAAGGCAAAGCTGTGCGCAATGCAGCGCAGACAGCCCTGCAACCCATTCTCGCCAAACGTCTGGCAGATATTGCGAGCGCAGACGACGCGGCGTTCTCGCTGGATGAAGACGGAAAAATCGCATTTGGTGGACATCCAATTGCAAGCCTTGGCAAAGGCGGCGACTGGCTCAGCCCTGTGACCGTGCTCATCGGGGCTTCGGATGTGCCCGCAGATGCAAAAGAGCCAGCCCGCATGCGCACACAAAACTGGCTGGCCGCACAAATTACCAAACTGCTGCCTGCGCATGCAAAGCTGAAATCGGGCGAGGCACAAGAGGGCCTTGAGGGGCACGCCAAAGGCATTGCGTTTCGTATCATGGAGACAGGTGCGGCAATTGATCTGCGTGCAGATGATCCGGCGGCGCGTATTGAGGCTGACCAGCGCGAGATACTAAAGACGTTAGGGTTGCGTACAGGGCGTCTTGCGGCGCATGCTCCCGACGCGCAGAAACCAGCAGCCCAGCGCCTTATCGCGCAGCTTAGAACTGTTTTTGAGGGCAAGCCTTGCCGAACCGCACCGGCCGGG
>CAZXTI010000230.1:0-3139 GCA_964643565.1 uncultured Hyphomonas sp.
CTCTATTCGGCGAACACCCATACAGAGATGCTGTTCTTCTCCTCTGATGGCATGGTCTATAAAGAGAAAGTCTGGCGCTTGCCGATGGGAAGCCCGCAATCGCGCGGCAAGGCATTGGTCAACATGTTCCCGCTGGGCAAGGATGAGCGGATTACGTCCGTCATGCCATTGCCCGACAGCGATGAAGAGCGCAATGAAATGGACATTGTGTTCGCCACGAAGCGCGGCGGTATTCGGCGTAATAAGCTGTCTGACTTTGTGCGCGTGAACCGCAATGGCAAGATCGCGATGAAGCCGGATGAAGGCGACGGTATTGTGGCTGTTGAGATTTGCTCTGATCAGGACGATATTTTGCTGACGACGGCAATGGCGCAATGTATCCGCTTTAAGGTGACGGATGTGCGCGTCTTCTCCGGTCGAACGTCTAGCGGCGTGCGCGGAATTAGGTTGGGCGAGGGTGATGAGGTCATCTCTATGGGGATTCTGCATCATGTGGATGTGGCATCGCCTGAAGCGCGCGCTTATCTCAAGCATGCAACGGCGATGCGCCGTGCTGCCGATAGCGAAGAGGGTGATGAGGAAGTCTCTGATGAGGCGGATGCGGCAGGCGAAGAAGAGGCCGCCATCAGCGCGGACCGGATCGCTGAGCTTGGCGCGAAGGAGCAACTTATCCTGACAATCACATCGAATGGCATGGGCAAGCGCGCCTCTGCTTATGATTACCGTGTGACGGGGCGGGGCGGTAAAGGTCTTATCGCGCAGAAGATCAGCGGCGATCAGCGCGTTGTTGCGTCCTTCCCTGTTGAGCATACCGATCAAGTGATGCTTGTAACGGATGCTGGCCAGCTCATTCGCACGCGGGTCGACCAGATCAGGCAAGCTGGACGCTCTACGGCGGGTGTTTGGGTGCTGCGCACAGCCAAGGATGAAACGGTTGTTTCAGTGGAACGCTTGGTTGATGAGGACGAAGATGAGGGTGAAACCGAACTTGCCGCGGAAGCAAACGAGGCGGACACGAAGAATTCAGATGCCTCTGGGGAAGACACACCGGAGCAAGATGAGTAAGGTGTTGTCTGCACGAACGGCTTGAGGAGAATAGTGTTGGAACGCATTGGGATGTATCCTGGGACCTTCGACCCGATAACGCTCGGCCATTTGGACATTATTTCACGTGGGCTGAAGCTGTATGACAAGCTGATCATTGGCGTTGCTATCAATGAAGCGAAAGGCCCTTTATTTTCGCTAGAAGAGCGTGTTGCGACCGTACAAAGCGAAGTTGCGAAACTGGCCGGACCGGGCAAAGCAGAGGTTGAAGTGCGCCCATTTAAAGGGCTTTTGATGCACTTTGCAGAAGAATGTAATGCCGGTTCAATTATTCGTGGGTTGCGTGCTGTTTCCGATTTTGAGTACGAATTTCAAATGGCCAGTATGAACGAACAACTGAACCCAGATATTGAAACTGTGTTCTTAATGGCCGATGTTAAGCATCAGGCCGTGGCATCACGGCTTGTAAAAGAGATCGCAAAGCTTGGGGGCGATGTGTCGTCATTTGTGACGGCAGATGTCAAACAGGAATTGCTGGAGAAGTATAAGTGAAAAATCCTTTTGTAAAATATATCGTATCGGTTGCTGCAGCCGGTGTTTTAACCAGTGCTGGTTTGAGTAACGCCCAAGAGGTGGAGGAAGGTGCAGAGGTCAAGGCGAGTGTCGCCGTTGCCCAGTCTGATCCGGCAAATTGGCGCGAAGTTGACCCTGAAAATCTGATTGTATTCGAGACGACCAAAGGCCGTATTCTCATTGAGGCTTTTCCGGATCTTGCGCCGAACCATGCCAATCAGTACCGGGCGATTGTACGATCTGGCGATTATGACGGCGTTCCGTTTCACCGCGTTATTGATGGATTTATGGCGCAGGGCGGCAATTTGTTTGCCCATCATGGCCGTGAAAGCGGGCTGCCAGATATTCCGGCAGAGTTTACATTTCGCCGCGATCCAGCGCAGATGAAGTTCGATATGATTGGCGACCCGGACCGCAGCCTGCAAGGATATTACAAAGGTTTGCCGGTGCGCACTGAATCTGCTTGGCTTGCTGAATTGGTCAAGGATGGCAAAGTGCAAAGCAATATACCGCATTGCGCTGGCATCACATCGGCTGCGCGTCAGGACGGAAATGTGAACAGTGCGAATGCGCAGTTTTTCCTTATGCGCGATCACGCGCCGGGACTTGATGAGCAATATTCTCCATGGGGGCGGATTGTTGACGGCGAAGACGTGCCGGGGAAAATGAAAACGGGTGACCCGCAAGTGGAGAACCCGGATATTTTGACACGCGCGCGGATGGCCGATGATCTGCCAGAGGATGCGCGCCCACGCGTTTGGGTGCAGCGTACAGATGGACCGATTTTCCAAGCTGAAATTTCTGGTTCTGAAGATACCGATGTATGTGACCGTCCATCTGTTCCGACGATCGTACATAATTAGCGCACGCATTTGGATCTTTCGCCTTTCGATTTCGAGCTGCCGGAGCATCTGATCGCGCTGCGGCCAGTGGAGCCGCGCGAGACGGCGCGCCTGCTTGTTGTTGATCGCTCTGGCGGTCTGCAAGACAAGCGCGTGTCTGATTTGCCGGAATTATTAGCAGCGGGCGATACGCTTGTGTTCAATGATACGCGCGTTATTCCAGCCGCGCTCAAGGCGATACGTCCGGCGCGTGATGAGACCGGGCGCGATGTTGAGGTTACGATTAATCTGGCCGAACCATTGGCTGCGCCAGATACGTGGCATGTATTGGCGCGCCCCGGAAAGCGCTTACGGGTTGGGGACCAGTTACATATCGCTGATGGGTTTCAAGCTGAGATTATAGCCAAGGATAATGAGGGGGGGATAAGTCTTCGCTTCAGTGTTGCAGATGGCTCCTTGGAGGATGCTTTGGCGCGCTATGGGGATATGCCTTTGCCGCCTTATATTGCACGGCGTCGGCCTGCTGATGCGCGCGATAAAGTGGATTATCAGACGCGGTTTGCTGGCGATGAGGCTGCATCCGTGGCTGCGCCGACGGCGGGGCTTCATTTTGGACCGGGCATGTTTGAGGCGTTTGATGCGGCGGGTATTCGGCGCGAGACGGCGCGCCTGCATGTGGG
>CAZXTI010000231.1:0-3136 GCA_964643565.1 uncultured Hyphomonas sp.
TATTAAAGGCCCAAGCGATCGAGGCGGGCGCTGTGATTAAAGCGGCATCAGCCTTATCTGCTTTTAGCGCGCGCGCGATCTCGGCGCGTTTCTCGGTTGCTGCCTGACCAGCAAAGGCCAGCGGGTGGGGAATAACCGGCGCGAGCGGGGCGGGGGGCTGGTCGTCCCAAGCCTCATCGATCGGGTTGCTCGCAGTTGGTTTTAAGGTCGCGCCCGCGCGTGCAGCGGCGCTTGCAAGTGCGGCGACATCATTTGGGCTCATCAGCTTTGGATCGTATCCAAGGGTTTTACCGCTAAAATCCTGCGCGCCGATCCAGTCGAAAGGCTTTGCTGGCTGTGCGACGGTCAACACCTCAAACAGGGACAAATCCAGCTGGTCGCCAGCTTGTAACGTGTAGCGTCCATCGACAAAGATCATCGCCATGTCAGCGCCAATAAGTGCGCATCCTGATGAGCCAGTGAAGCCGGTTGCCCAAGCAAGGCGCTCATATGCGTCGGGCAAATACTCATTATTGTATTCATCCTCATGAGGGACATAGAGAAAATCCAAGCCAGTAGAAGCCAGTTTTTCGCGGAGTTTAGGTAGATTTTCGCGCCCTAGCGCTGCGCCACCACGTATATTGAATGTTTGTTTCATGGCTGAGGAATAGCGCGAAAAATGCGAGATTGGAAGCGCTGTTCCGTCTATGCATAAATGCATGGATAGGCTGAGCATGTATGCCTACTGCTGAGGTAACTTGGCTCCTATATGAGCTCCGAACGCAAAAGCGTCGATAACATATAAGGAATACCTCCCATGAAAGTCACAAAAACAAGACAGCCTCTGACTGGTTCTACAACAGCTCAGCAAAATATACCCGGTAAGACACGCGCGCACATTATTGCACGTCGGTCTGCAAGATGGGCACGCCGCGCAAACCACTAAGCGCCCCATCGTAGCCATAGGGCTGCAAGCTAAACATAAAAAGCCACCCGCTTTGGGTGGCTTTTTTATTGTTTGAACTTGGCCAATGCCCGGGTACAAGGAGGCAGCACAAGCTGGCGAGGGACCAAACCCATATGACGGAAACGCTTCCATATATTATCGCGATCTCAGGCGGGTCAGGCTCGGGAAAGTCGACACTTGCAGAGGCGCTTATTGCGGCGGTGTCACCCGTTGAGGCCGTTTTGTTCAATGAAGATGCGTATTACTGGCCGCAGTCGCACTATTCAGATGCGGTTGAACCCGGCGGTATCAATTATGATCACCCCGCTTCAAAGGACACCGCTGCACTCGTGGCCGATCTGGCAACGCTAAAATCTGGCGGGGCGATTGAGCAGCCGGTTTATGATTATAAGACCCATGATCGGTTAGAGGGTAAGACCCGCTCCATCGCGCCTGTTCCGATCATTATCTTTGAGGGCATACATACGCTGTCCCTTGAAGGGGCGGGAGAGTTGATCGATCTTAGCGTTTATGTCGACACGCCAGATGATTTACGGCTCGCGCGGCGCATCCGGCGTGACGTGGTGGAGCGTAAGCGCTCTGTCGAAAGCGTGCTTAGCCAATATATGAGCACGGTTCGGCCAGCGCATTACGCCCACACCTATTCGGCCAAATTCGGCGCAGATCTCGTCATTGCCGATGAGGGGCTACCTGCTTATGGCAAGGTGAGGCCAACAGCTGATGCGATCGAACGGATGATGGCACCCGTCTTGGACCGTCTCCGTACGGATGGCGTTATCTAGTCGCGGCTATAAAAACCGTGCGATCTCATCCAGTGGCTTTTTCTTCAGCGCATGCTTGGGCACCATAGCTTCCTCGCCCGGATATCCTGCGACGAGAATGAGGAAGGGCTTCTCCGTTTTTGGGCGATCGCAAATTTCATTCAAAAAGCTCATCGGGTTTGGCGTATGTACCAGCGTGGCAAGCCCGGCCTGTTGGCAAGCGGCAATCAGCAGGCCCGTCGCGATGCCGACACTTTCATGGATATAGTAATTCTTGCGGTCATCGCCTGCGTTCACACCGCCGCGGCGCTGGGCAAATATACAGATCAACCAAGGTGCAATTTCCATATATGGCTTGTTTGAATCTGTGCCAATTGGCGCAAGTGCATCCAGCCATTCTTCAGACCCACGCGTTTCATAGAAGGTGCGCTCTTCGACTTCAGCAGCTTCTCGAATTGTCTTTTTGACCGAATGCGAACCGACACAAGAGAAAAACCAAGGCTGGTGGTTTGCCCCGGAGGGCGCGGTGCCAGCGGCCGCAACGCAGGCTTCAATAATGGCTTGGTCGACAGGGCGGTCTGAGAAATGCCGCACTGAGCGACGGCGCGTCATGTCCTCATGAAAGGCGACAGCGCGTGCCTGCATTTCAGCGGCGGGGTATTCTCGCCAACTGGCGAGTGGCTCATGTGTCTCTGGTGAAGTTTTCATCTGTTTCCTGCTTTGACGCCAGCTTTAAACAAGCGTCGTTTCCATTTTCGAGATTGGGGTTGAATCCATCTCACTGATATTCATACGGCGTATCTGCGCGCCCGCGCTGGTCGCCCCGCTTTCGTAAGCGTCCATCAGCCCATGCGAGAGGCTTTGCTCTGCAGGGTGGCCGACCCATGTGAAGATCTTTGCGGTCATAGATAGGGCATGACACATTCCAAGCGAATGGGTCAATAATAAGCCCGTCATGGTTTGTGGTTTTGCTGCCAATGCGATTATGATTGATCGCCAAAGGGGGCAAGAAAATGCAGGCACAAGAGATGGTAGAGCGATTTAAAGCCTGGGCGGTGCAGCTTGGATATATGCGGCACAGCATTTATTTAAGACCAGTTAGATCAGTGATACCGATACAGCGCGATTTGACCGTACGTTTTTGCATGAAATAAAGACACGGTTTGGGGCTTTGCAAAGCGCGGGAGCAGGGTAAAAGGGTAAGGTCGTTAAACCGCAATTGAGGCCGTGTCCCATGTTGAAGATGAGTTTTTATGCGCTTGCCCTATTCGCGCTCTTAGCTATGGCTGCTTGCGGTGGACAAGTGGAAGAGGCGCGCCAAACAGACCCACAAGCGAGCACAGAGGCGCAGCGTCCCGCTATTCCGGTTGAACGCGGTGTCTCTCTGGTGCTTGCCGAAGAACGCGCGGCAAATATCTCCGATGTGAAT
>CAZXTI010000232.1:0-3135 GCA_964643565.1 uncultured Hyphomonas sp.
CTCCGGTCAGGCTCAGCCAAAAACTGCCAAAGCCTGTGCCGGGGTTCATCGCGATCAATAGATAGAAACCGATAACCGTTGGCGGCAGGACAAGCGGCAAGGCGACAAGCGCCTCGATGACCGGCTTCATCGGGGTGTGCGTTTGGGAGAGCCACCACGCAAGCGGTGTGCCAATGATAAGCAGGATGACCGTGACGATGAGGGCGAGCTGGCCAGTTAGCCACAGTGATGAGAGATCTGGCAAGGTCATGGCAGACTAAATCCGACCTGCGCGATAATCCGGCGCGCATCTTCGCTGGTGAGAAAATCCATAAATGCTTTTGCGGCTGGATTGTCGCCAGCGAGCGTCAGGAGGACCGCGTCTTGCCGAATGGCTGTGTAAGAACTGGTAGGCGGCATCCAATAGCTTTCCTCTCTGGCGACACTTAGCAAGACAAGCTGCGCCTTTGCGACGAAGCCAAACTCGGCATTACCTGTCTCGACGAGGGCGAAAGTCTGGCCAATGTTTTCGCCGAAGACGAGCTTCTCGCGCAGCTTTTCGTAAACGCCTTCAGACATGAGCACCTCACGCGCAGCGCGGCCATAAGGGGCGAGCTCCGGGTTCGCGATGGCAAGATTGCGAATTGAGGCCTGATGTAAGGTTTGCGCGTTGAGTGTCGTCTCCGTGCGCGACCATAAAACGAGCTGGCCGAGCGCATAGGTCACTTGAGAGCCTTGCACAGCGCGGCCGTCTGCTTCCAGCTTTTCCGGGCGGGCTTGATCGGCGGCGAGGAAAACATCAAAGGGCGCGCCTTGCGTAATTTGCGTATAGAGCGCGCCGGTGGAGCCGGACACGGCTTGCAGATCGTACCCGGTATCAGCCTCAAACTTAGCGGTCAGCGGCGCCATTGCGGGTAAGAAGTTTGCGGCAACGGCCACGCGCAGATCTGGCGCATCTGCTGGGCCTGAGCAAGCGGTCAGCGCCGCGCCCAATGCAATCAGAACACCTATCCAAACCCGCAACACCTGATCTACTCCCATACCCTCTAATACCGCTCTGGGGTCAGTTTAACCCGCTTTTCACGTGAAGAAACCTCAATAATCCAGTGTCTTAAACTTATCTTTTCTTCCAAACCTTTTCGCGTCCCCCCTTGATCGAATCCGGATAAAGGCTTAAACGGCGAAAAATCAGGATGTAAAAGCATGGCGTCTGCCAAACAAGCGTACACATTCCAGCATAGGCATTTGCTAGGAATTGAAGGGCTTCACCCGCTCGACCTGACGCATTTATTAGACCTTGCAGAAACCTATGCAGACGCAACGCGCGCTGGGCATCGCCCTGAGCCTGTCTTGCAAAACAAGACGGTTGTGAACCTGTTTTTCGAGAATTCGACGCGGACCATGTCGAGCTTTGAAATTGCGGCCAAACGGCTCGGCGCTGATGTGGTGAATATGCCGGTTGCCCACTCTTCGGTGAAAAAGGGCGAAACGCTGATTGATACGGCGGTGACTTTGAACGCGATGCGCCCGGATGCGCTGGTGATCCGTCACGCCTCTTCTGGCGGTGTGAAACTGCTCAGCCGGAAGGTGGATTGCGCGGTTATCAATGCCGGGGACGGTACGCACGAACACCCGACACAAGCGCTGCTCGACACGCTCACCATTCGCAGACGCAAAGCCCGGATTGAGGGGCTCAAAGTGGTTATCTGCGGGGATATTGCGCACAGCCGCGTGGCGCGCTCAACGACGATGGCGTTGCATCTTTTGGGCGCGAATGTGCACCTGGTTGCGCCGAAAACACTGCTTCCGGCGGGTACGGAGACATGGGGCGCGGCGAGCGCTGGGACGGATTTCGAGGGCGCTCTGAAAGATGCCGATGTGGTGATGATGCTGCGGTTGCAGATGGAGCGGATGGACGGCGCTTATCTGCCAAGTCGGCGGGAATATTTCAGGTTTTATGGCCTGACGGCGGAACGCCTTGCCAAGGCAAAACCGGACGCGTTGGTGATGCATCCGGGGCCGATGAACCGGGGTATCGAGATTGAAAGCGCGATCGCGGACGGGGCGCAATCGGTGATTACAGAACAGGTTGAGATGGGTGTAGCGGTGCGCGAAGCGGTGCTGCATTTACTCGCAGGAGGCGGGGCATGAGCGATATGATTATCCGCAATGCGCGCCTTCTCGATCCAGCAAGCGGGCGTGACGAAACGGGCGACATCGGCGTTGTTGACGGTGTGTTTAGCGCAGCTGGAGCAGTGAAAAATGCAGCTGGCGTAGTAGAAATTGATGCGCAGGGGCTGTGTCTTGCACCCGGCCTGATTGATCTGCGCGTTAAAACGGGCGAACCGGGCGCAAGCCAGAAAGAGACGCTGGCGACGGCGAGCGCGGCGGCGGTGTCAGGCGGCGTGACGAGCATGGTGGTGATGCCGGACACGGACCCTGTAATCGATGATGTGGCGCTGGTGGAATTTATTGCCCGGCGCGGCGAAAGCACGGGGGCCAACCGGATCTATCCAGCAGGCGCGCTGACACGCGGGCTAGCCGGCGGAGCGATGGCCGAGATCGGGCTGATGCAGGAAGCAGGCGCTGTGTTCTTTTCCAATGGCGAAACGAGCCTTGCCAATGCCTCCATCATGAAGCGCGTGATGAGCTATGCGGCGAGCCTTGGCGCGGCGGTTTGTGTGCGCGCTGAAGACGCTGACTTGATCGGGTCTGGCGTGATGAATGCTGGTGCACTCGCAGCACGTATGGGGTTTTCTGGCATGAGCCGGGACGCTGAATATGTGATAGGCCTGCGTGATCTGGTCTTGGCCGAAGCAACGGGTTGCCGCTTGATTATCGATCAGGTGAGTTGCCCGAACTTGCTCGCGGCGATTACGGATTTTGCCAAACGCGGCGTGGATGTGCATTGCACAATGGCTGCGCATCATCTCTTTTTCAATGAGCTGGATGTTGGCGATTATCGCACCCATTGCAAAGTCTCTCCGCCCTTGCGCGATGAGGCGACAAGGCTGGCGCTGATCGAGGCGGTTGCTTCTGGCGCGGTCGGGGCGGTTGTCTCTGCGCATAATCCTCAGCCTCCGGAAGAAAAGCGTGTTCCATTTGCGGACGCTGCTTTTGGCGCGGTCGGGCTGGAGACGCTGCTGGCCGCCATGC
>CAZXTI010000233.1:0-3122 GCA_964643565.1 uncultured Hyphomonas sp.
ATCGCCTGCTAGGTCTGAGCACTTATTTCACATGCGGGCCGAAAGAAGCGCGCGCCTGGACCATTCGCGATGGCTACACCGCCCCGCAAGCTGCTGGCGTCATCCATGGCGATTTTGAAAAGGGCTTCATCCGCGCTGAAACCATCGCTTACGAAGATTATGTCGCGCACAATGGCGAACAAGGCGCAAAAGACGCTGGCAAAATGCGCGCCGAAGGCAAGGAGTATATCGTCAAAGACGGCGATGTGATGCTTTTCCGATTTAACGTGTAAGCGCGCAGCAACAACCTATCAAAAGCCCCCTGAAGACACATCCAAATTTTTAAAAGATCACTTTCCAATTTTCAGATCTTTCGACAATTTGTCTGCCAGTTCCTTAAGGCCAGTTAGCGTGTTGCTATGGTGCGTGAGCAGCGAGCTTGTCTGCTCAGAAGTGGCACTTTCGGGCAGCGCCGCACCGCTAGTATCGTCTGCCTGACTATCAATGACCGCTTTCAGCGCGTTGAAACCAGCCACCGCATGGGTCGCTTCATGTTGGGCGTCCTCAGCTTTTTTCTTGGCTGCATCGGCGTCCTCAGCATTCCGATCTGCAGTCTCTTGAACTTTGTTCGTTATAGTTCGTTGGATTTGGGCCCCAAAAAGCGCGCCAGCCGCCGTAAAAACAATCGCCTCGACAGACGTAAAAACAGCCATAACCCGTGGCCATATTTCTCCGTCAAGCTGCTTCGCACAAACCACCATATATAGCGCCAGAATTATGTAGAGAACGACCAAAGCCATCGCCGCAAATTTTGCTTCGGAGCTCAGAATGACTTGCTTGGTCTCAGCAGGCTGAGTTTGCTCTGGTGGTGTACTTGTCTGTGTATCTGTCATGCTCAAGCCTCAATTTATCTGATCAGACCATTACGAAACCTAAGTACATATAGGCTGTGACCCGCGTCACGTTGCTCGCTAGACATGCAAGATTGTTCTTGTTATGTTCGATTATCGATATTAGAGAATCGGACTAGACAGCGCATATGAAAACACTTGTTTATATCGGCGATATTGGGCTGGATGCGATACATCTCAGCCTGTTTGGCATAGCGCTTATCTTGCTTGTCTGGTTCTGGATGTTCATCAATCAGGTCAAATCGGAGCGTCAGGAACGCGCCTACCAGCTTGAAACGCTGCAAAACGCGGCCGAAGAAGCTAAAACACAGCGCTTACGAGCAGAAGACGCCGAAAAGGGGCTCGCTGCTGCCGAAGCGCGCGAGGCCAGCAATAGCGAGCGCTTTGCCGCCATGGCGCAAGATGTGCTGCGCCAATCCCAGCAGCAATTCATGACCCTCGCCAATGAGACCTTCGCCAAACACAAGCAAGGCGCAAAAGGTGATCTTGAAAAACTCATGGAACCTATCGGCAAGAATTTCGCCGAATTTAAAGACCGCGTCGAGCGCATCGAGAAAGTGCGCGCGGAAGACAAGTCTGCGCTGCAAGAACAAGTCAAAGCCATCACAGAGAGCCTGCACCACTCAACCACCGAAACAGGCAAGCTGGTCAACGCCCTCACCGCCCCCAAAGGCGGCGGACGCTGGGGCGAGATGACATTGCGCAATGTGATGGAGCAAGCCGGGTTGTCAGGTCATTGCGATTTCAACGAGCAAGTTCACGACCAGACCGAGGACGGAAACCAGCGCCCCGACGCCGTTATACAATTGCCGGGAGACCGGCAGATTGTCGTTGATTCCAAAGTCTCATTGGAAGCCTATCTTGCCGCCTCAAACGAGGCAGACCCGGCGCGTAAGGCCGCATTGTTGAAAAACCATGCCGCAAATGTCCAACGCCATGTCACAACGCTCGCCTCGAAGCGCTATCAGGATAATCTGGATGAACGGGTCGATTTTGTTGCCATGTTTATTCCCGGAGAGAATTTCTTCGCCGCCGCGCTGGAATATATGCCGGACCTCCTCGACCGCGCTTATTCCAAAGGTGTGATTATAACGACCCCGTCTACGCTGATCGGGTTGGCCAAAACGGTGAGTTTTGTCTGGCGACAGGAAAAAATGGCCGAGAACGCCCGCGAGGCTGCTAGTCTTGGAGAAGAACTATACCGCCGTGTCGCCACGCTTGCCGGGCATATGGACCGGTTAGGAAAATCCCTTCAAGGTGCAGTTAGTAATTATAATAAAATGGGCGGCTCTTTTGACTCGCGTGTCTTGCCAGCCCTGCGCAAATTGGAAGATCTCTCAATCGCCCCACCCGATGTACGCATAGGCGAACCACAGAAACTCGATGCGTTACCAAATCTTCCCAGCCGCAATGGCGAGCTGGACTTCGAGGACGACGCCGCCTGAACACGCCAGTTTGATCGGCTAAAATACGACAAATGTTGAAATTTGAACCCTTTCCTACTATTTGATGACCCATGGCCATTCGAGAAATCCTCACCGTCCCGGACCCGCGTCTGAAGGAAAAATCCAAACCCGTCACCGGCGGCGTGACGGACGAGCACCGCGCGCTGATGGATGACATGCTGGAAACCATGTATGACGCGCCCGGCATTGGCCTCGCCGCAATACAAATCGGCGTTCCTTTATGCATCATTGTTATGGATTTGCAGGAAAACGAAGAGCCTAATCCGCGTTACTTTGTGAACCCGGAAATTTTGGACACAATCGAAGAAACCAAGCCTTATGAAGAAGGCTGTTTGTCCGTGCCAGATGTCTTCGATGAGGTTGAACGCCCGGCTGAATGCCGTATTCGCTATCTCAATTATGAGGGCGAACAGGTCGAAGAAACGGCCACTGGTCTTTATGCCGTTTGTATTCAGCACGAGATGGACCATCTGGCTGGCACGCTCTTCATCGACCATCTCTCGCGCCTGAAGCGCCAGCGCGCCGTCAATAAGGTGAAGAAAGCAAAGCGCCAAGCAGCAATGGACGCGGCCTGATTTCTTTCCCCGCACATCTGGAAACACCAGCCGAGACAAGGCTATACCCTGTCTATGACGAAGCACCGTATTATCTTCATGGGTTCGCCCGATTTTTCAGTCACCGCGCTCAAAGCCATTATTGAGGCTGGGCACGACATTGTCTGTGTGTATTCTCAGCCGCCACGCCCCGCCGGGCGCGGCAAAGCTGA
>CAZXTI010000234.1:0-3118 GCA_964643565.1 uncultured Hyphomonas sp.
GCGCGCTGGCAACATACTGACGGCACCTCAATCTCACCCGGAACATTTATTCCGCTGGCTGAAGAAATTGGTCTCATTGATCAGATCGGCTTCCAAATCCTACAACAAGCTTGCAGAAGCGCTGCCGGATGGCACCGAGACGGCCTTGATATTTCTGTCGCTGTGAATGTTTCACCAAGGCAATTTGATCGCAACGATTTTGCCGATCAGGTCGTTGACGCATTACGGTCATCTGGCCTTCCTGCGCACCTTCTGCAACTCGAGATCACCGAAACCATGGCCGTTTCAAATCCAGAGCGCGTTATCAATACAATGAAACCACTTCGTGCGCTCGGCATAAAGCTTGCGATTGATGACTTCGGAACGGGCCATGCAAACCTCTCACTTCTAACGCAAATCCCGTTTGATATATTTAAAATAGACAGACAGTTTGTCATGGGCCTTGCTGACGATGCGCATGCGCCAGCAATTATCGATATGACCTTAGCTATGGCCAGAACACTTGGGCTTAAAACCGTTGCCGAAGGCATTGAAACCGAAGCGCAAGCTGCTTTCTTAAGAGAGCGTAATTGCAATTACGGCCAAGGATTTCTTTACAGCCCCGGGATCAGCAACGAAAAATTCAAAGCCTTGGCTAATGCGGTGGGACAACGCGCCTCAGTTCGCAAGTCAGCTTAAGGCGACCACCATTTACTCCCCCGGCCGATAGGTGCGCACGCCGCGCGCTTCAACATCTTCGCGGTAAAACGGAACATCCTTAAATTGAACATTTGCATAACGCTCGACCTGATCGTCAAAGTGGGGCGATGCCGGGTCGCCGCTTTGCCCGCCTGCGAGCAGCGTTTTGGCTTTCAGGCGATCACCGAACTCGACCACAGCGACAAAACTGTTTCCGCGATAGCCATAGATTTTCTTGGTGTTCTCCCCTGCCCGCGCGCCATAGGCGGCCAGTGCGCCCCAGCGCCCGGAAGCCAGCCCAACCGGGATGCTTGGCTGAGCGTCATCAAACCCCGCCCCGATCTCGCCGGAGAGGCGCTGGAACCGATTGATCTCGCCCCATGAGGTTTTCCATGTACCGAAGTCTGCGCCCATTTGGTCCAGCGTGTCGCTCAACACTTGCAAGCGCACAGCAGGGTCTTCTTGCTCGCTCATATAGGTTAGCCGCTCCATTCGACTCAGCGTATTGTATTTGCTACCGGCCGCAGCAAGATTAAGCGCATAGAAATGTGCAACGGACATGGCGACAGAATCAGCTGAAACTTTATAGTCCCAGTTCATTAGCTCACCGATCGCGTTGCCAACCTCTTCGCCCGTTTCCGTAAATTGCCCCAATCCGTTGAAAGCTGCTATCAGCCCATCAATCATCACCTCCATGCCCGGCAGATAAGGGTCATAAGAGAGGTCGATCAGCCCATCGAGGGTGAGCTTGTCTCCGCTCTCCTCAACCGCCTCCAACAGAGCAACTGAATGAAGCCCGCGAAAATTCTCCGCGTCCGGCGCCATATAGGCCGGATAGTCTTCGCGCTTGGGGCTGTTCTCGCCGGCTGATGTATAAGGCGTGGAATTGGAGTTCTGTATCCAGCCATTTGGTGGGTTGGTCACTGTCACCGTTTCGTCCACTGTGTGCAGCCCCTTCCAATCTGTTGCAGGCGTAGAGCCGTCCACAGGCTTGGAATAGTTAAACGCCGGATCACGCTTTGGCATGAAGTTGCCATGATAATAGGCGATGTTCCCGCTGGAATCAGCAAACACCGTATTGTTTGAGGAATTTGTGCGTATGCCCATCATTTCGCGGAACTCGGCATGGTCCTTCTTTTTGGTGCGCAGGAAGGATTGGCGCAGCGCATTGACCGGATCCCAATTGATTTTAGTCGAGACCCATTTGCCGTCCTGCATATGCGTCACGGGGCCATGATGGGTGCGATACATCGGGTAGGTACGCTCCGACATACCCGCCCCGTCTTTATATTTCAGCGTGACCGAAGACACCTCCACTTCGCGCTTTTCATTACCATAAGTGTAGAAAAGCTCGCCGCCCTCCTCGAATACATCTTCGATGAATTGGTCGATAAAGTCGGCATAGGTTGAGGTGTGCATCCAGCCTGTATGCTCGTTGAACCCCTGATAGATGAAGAACTGGCCCCATGTGGTTGCGCCATAAGCGTTCAACCCTTCTTCGCTCACGACATGGCTTTCACCGCGAAAGTAAAAGCTGGTATGCGGATTAATCAACAGCATCGCATCGCCAGATGCGGTATGTTCACCGGAGATGGCAATCCCGTTCGAGCCGCCCGGTTCATCTGTCGTGTCCTCGACGATGCGCGGGGCTTCCTTGGGCGTTCCGTCGCCATAAAAGGCGCGAATGCCGCCGAGCGGGATTTGTTCAATGTCACCACCAATAGAGCCTTCGAAGAAATACATGGTCATCCATGGTTCAAACTTTGTAATGAGTTTCGGCGTCACCTCAGGGTGGGTTGCCAGATAATAATTGAGCCCGTCCGCCCATGCCTCACAGAGCGCGCCCAGCCAAGCGGGCACTTTGGCATATTCGGCTTTGGCTTCAGCTTCGGTCATGTAGAGCCGCGCGCGCAGGTCAGAGATGAGCGCGCCCTCGCCCTCGACTTCGGCAAGCCGTCCGATCGCCCAATAATAATTGCGCTCCACGCGCGGGAAATCATCTTCGGCTTGGGCATACAGCATTCCGAAAACGGCATCAGCATCAGTCTTGGCATAAATATGCGGCACGCCGAAATCGTCGCGGATAATTTCAATGCGCGCTGCACGTTCGGCCAGAGCGCTGAGCGGCGCAGGGGCAGCGGTTTGCGTCTGGGCGGCAGTTGAATCAACAGTGCGCGCGGCATTCTCGCTACAGCCAGACGCTGCCGCCAGCGCCGCTCCCATTACACCTGCCAGAAAAACATGTTTCAGTTTCATTGTTCGTCCTCGCCCAGTCCTGATTCAATCTTTGAAGATTGACGCTACTTCTCATTTGGCTAGGGGTCAAACGCCTAGAGATTAGGCCGAATCGAAAGCTGCCTCTATCGCCTTGCGCTGACTTGGCTCCAGATGCAGTGCGAGCTTGGTCCGGCGCATCAACACATCATCCGCCGTGCGCGCA
>CAZXTI010000235.1:0-3107 GCA_964643565.1 uncultured Hyphomonas sp.
CGCGCGCGGCGTTCGGCCATTCGTTGCTCTAATTCACTTTTCGCCACGGGCATTTTCTCCAGACAATTCTGACCTTAAACCTAGCACCGGATCGATTTGATTTCCAAGAAAATAGCGGGCCGCCTCTCAGCCGCCCGCTTCTTATTGAATCGCTCTGATCGCCTTTAGCGCGGGATTACCACCACTTATCAGCCTTAGCGACAAAGCCTGCTGCGCGTTCCAGCGCGCCGCCAACGCGGAAACAGGCCGCTTCATCGAGCGCCTTGCCGATCACCTGAAGACCGAGCGGAAGGCCCTGACTGTTGACGGCTGACGGAACAGCAATGCCCGGCAGGCCAGCGAGGTTAGCCGTCACCGTGAACACATCATTTAGATACATCGCGATCGGGTCATCGGCATTTTCGCCATAGGCAAAGGCCGCGCTTGGGGTGGCCGGTGTCAGGAGGGCGTCGACGCTTTGGAAGACGTTTTGGAAATCCTGCAAAATCTTGGTCCGCACTTTCTGGGCGCGAATGTAATAGGCGTCATAATAGCCAGATGAGAGCACATAGGTGCCGATCATCAAGCGGCGCTGGACTTCCGGGCCAAAGCCGCTTGCACGGCTGGCTTCATATGTTGCGTTGAGATTATCGCCGATGACGCGCGCGCCATAGCGCATCCCGTCATAGCGGGCGAGATTGGACGAGGCTTCAGCCGGCGCAACGATATAATAGGCTGGCAGCGCATATTTTGTATGCGGCAGGGAGACATCGACAATTTCTGCGCCCTGCTCGCGTAGCCATGTGATGCCCTGCTCCCAGAGCTTTTCGATTTCATCCGGCATGCCATCAATACGGTACTCTTTGGGGATGCCGATCTTCATGCCCTTGATCGGCTTGTTCACTTCGGCGCGCCAATCCGGGGTCTCGACATTTAGCGAGGTGGTGTCTTTTGGATCATGCGAGCACATGGTTTCCAGAAGGATTGCGCTGTCTTCGACGGTTTTTGCAATCGGGCCTGCCTGATCGAGTGAGGAGGCAAAGGCGACCATGCCGTAACGACTGGCGCGGCCATAGGTCGGTTTGATGCCAACGGTGCCAGTGAATGCGGCAGGCTGGCGGATTGAGCCGCCCGTGTCAGAGGCTGTCGCGCCGAGGCATAGATCGGCTGCGACGGCGGCGGCTGAGCCACCAGATGAGCCGCCCGGCGTTAGCGTCGCATTTGCACCATCATTGCGCCGCCACGGGTTTGCCACAGGGCCAAAGCGCGATGTCTCATTTGAGGAGCCCATTGCGAACTCGTCCATATTGAGCTTGCCGAGCATCACCGCGCCTTCGTCCCAGAGGTTCTGGGTGACGGTAGATTCATAGGTTGGGGTGAACTCATCGAGAATATTGGAGCAGGCCGTCGTGCGCACATCCTTGGTGCAATAGAGGTCTTTAATGCCGAGCGGCGCACCGTCCAGCTTGCCAGCATTGCCAGCAGCGCGGCGGGCGTCGGATGCGTCCGCCATGGCGCGGGCTTTGTCCGGTGTTTCGACCACATAAGCATTGATAGCAGGGTTTGCCGCCTCAATTGCGCTGATGAAGGCGTCGGTCAATTCGCGTGAGGAAAACTCTTTTGCGGCGAGGCCATCGAGTGCGCCAGCGAGGGTCAGTTTGGTTAGATCGGTCATCGCGCTTACTCCACCGCTTTCGGCACAACAAAGAAGCCGTCTTCTGATTTTGGCGCATTGGCGAGCACTTGGTCTGCTTTATCGCCGTCAGTCACCGTGTCGGTGCGCATCGTCAAAACGCTCTCAACGACAGATGTCATCGGCTCAACGCCCTCAACATCCACCTCATTGAGCTGCTCGATCCAGCCGAGAATACCGTTCAGCTCTCCAGCCAACGCCTCTAATCGCTCGTCTGCCACCGCGATACGCGACAGCCGGGCGACCTTTTTGACATCATCTTTGGTGACACTCATGCGTCTTGTCTCCGTACAATTTTGCCAACCGATACGCCGCCCAGCGCTGGTGATCAAGACTGGAACGCGATAAGGGGTGTGTCATGGCACTTATTGACTTAACAGACCTGCCGAAATCCGGCCCGCTTATTGGCATCGATCCTGGCAGTAAAACGCTTGGAATCGCGGCGAGCGATGGGCTGCGCCTGATTGCCAGTCCGGTTGAAACGATAAAGCGCACAAAGCTGAAAAATGACCTGAAACGCCTGTTTGAGCTTTATGATGAGCGCGGCGCGGCGGGGCTGGTGGTTGGCTTGCCGCTCAATATGGATGGCAGCGAGGGGCCGCGTGCCCAATCTGCCCGTGCGCTTGTGCGAAATATTGTGCAGACGCGCGATGTGCCCGTGGCGCTGCAAGATGAGCGCATGTCCTCGGCGCAGGCTGAACGGGCGATGCTGGAAGCTGATTTGTCGCGTGCGCGCCGGGCAGAGCTGATTGATGCCTCTGCCGCCTCAGTGATTCTACAGACCGCGATTGACAGGCTGGCTTAGGCCAAGAGCGATGCCGACTTTATCAGGGCGAATACGGACAGGCCGGGCTGGAGCTTGAGAGACTCGAATGCAGCGCGGGTGATTTGCACAGGCAAAACAGCTTGGCCGATATCGACGCTGACATACACAACGCCGCGCGAGGCGTCTGCTTTAACCGCGCTGACTGTGCCGGGCAATATGTTCTGAATGCTCAAGCCTTCTGGCCGGGTCAGCGCCAGTGAGACATCACGCGCCTTTACCAATATCCGCCGGGGCGCACCGATACGTTGCGGCCCGGTTAGGGGGGAGCTTCAGCGCCGCACCGCCAATATCCACCTCGACGAATTGCAGGGCATTATCGATGCGGGAAATCTTGCCGGGCAATATGGACGCGCTGCGCCCCTCGCCCTCAGCGCCAAACGCATGTGTGTTTAATGTCGTGACCGTCTCCCCAAAAGCGGCCGCTTGGCCATCCTTCATGATCAGCACATTATCAGCAATCTGGCTGACTTCGGACACATCATGACTGACATATAGCATCGGCACGCCAAACTCGCTGCGCACGCGCTCCAGATAGGGCAAGAGCTCATCCTTGCGGGCCATGTCGAGGCCGACCAGAGGCTCATCAAGCAATAAGAGATGCGGGCGGGT
>CAZXTI010000236.1:0-3096 GCA_964643565.1 uncultured Hyphomonas sp.
GCAATTGCGTTTTCAGGCGTGTTGGTCTGGCTGACCTCCGCGCCAGTGAAATAGGCCGCAATCGCGCTGCGTTCTGCTTGTGAGCTGCCTGTCGTCAGCCACATGAGCAGGAAGAACGCCATAAGCGCTGTAAGGAAGTCCGCATAAGCAAGCTTCCACTGGCCGGTACGCCGGGATTCTCCGCGGCGCTGACTCCGGCCATTTCTGTGAGAAACAGAAGTGTAAGTCATTTTTAGTCATCTTTCTGATGATGTAGAATATGCTTAACAGAACAAGGTGAATATGGGTTTTGCAGCGACAAAAAGATTTCGATCAAATTTCAACTAAACTTGGCGGGGACATCACGCTTTGATGCTGATAAGGTTTACCGGGATAGGGCGAGGCATTTTGAGCAAAGTGGTATTATGAAAAATATTGATAGCGATTACCTCGTGATTGGTTGCGGCGCGGTCAGCATGGCTTTTGTCGATACGCTGATGGACGAGAAACCGGACGCGACATTTACGATCATTGATCGCCTTCATATGCCGGGTGGCCATTGGACCATGCCTATCCGTTTGTCCGGCTGCATCAGCCATCTGCGCTTTACGGTGTGGCGACGGTCCCGCTGGGGAATGATCGGATAGACACGGCCGGATCAAATAAGGGGTATTACGAGTTGGCTTCCGGTGCGGAGCTGCTTGCCTATTATGACCGTGTGATGCGTGAACGGTTTCTGCCGTCTGGGCGAGTGCAGTATTTTCCGATGCATGAATATATGGGCGAGGGCGTGTTCCGTTCCTTGCTTGGTAGTGATCAGTATAAGGTCAATGTGGGAAAGAGCATTGTTGATGGCGCCTTCTTCAACACGTCGGTGCCGTCAATGCATGCGCGCAAATTTGATGTCGAGGGTGGCGTGACCTGCATTGCGCCCAATGAGCTTCCAAGGTTTGCGCATGGGTTTGAGCAGCTTGCGATTCTTGGCGGCGGCAAGACGGCGATGGATGTGGGCGTTTGGTTGCTCGACCATGGGGTCGCGGCTCAGAAGATCACATGGGTTTGCCCGCGCGCCTCATGGCTGCTTAATCGCGCGGCGACACAGCCCGGTGAGGAATTTTTCGCTAGCACGGTTGGCGGTGTTGCAACACAGTTTGAGGCAATGGCGGCGGCAACATCTGTTGAGGATTTATTTTTACGGATGGAAGCGGGCGGTATGCTGCTGCGTATCGATAAAGAGATTATGCCAAGCATGTATCATTTCGCGACCATTTCGGAGGGGGAAGTCGCGCAGCTGGGCCGGATTGAAAATGTGATACGCGGCGCGCGTGTGAAGTCATTGGGCGTTGACGGTATGGTCTTGGCGAACGGCGAGACAGTGAAGGCTGATGGCGAGACGCTCTATATTGATTGCACGGCATCGGCGGTTGATTTTACGGGCAGCGTGGATGCTAAGCCGGTTTTTGAGGAAGGGCTGATTACGCTTCAATCTGTGTTTGCCCCCTTGGTGACGTTTAGCGCGGCGATAATTGCGCGCCTTGAGGGTCAGTTTGAGGACATTGCGAAGAAAAACGCGCTGAGCACGCCAAATCGGATTTGCGATGTGCCGGAACAATGGATGCAGGTCGCTGTGCAAAATATGATGAACCAGAACGCGTGGAGCGAGGCGCCGGAACTGGCAGGCTGGCTAAATACGTGTCGGCTGAACCCGGCACGCGCAGGCGGGCGCGCAGCAGCCATGGCCAAGCCGGAAAATGCCGCCTTGATGAAGCGTATTATGGGAGCAGCCATTCCGGCGGTCATGAATACGCAGAAACTCATTATGGAGCTTGACGCCGCGACCTGAAGCGGTTTGTTGGGGCGGACTGACATTTTCGATAAAAAGGGGCTTTGCGATGGCCAAATGTGCATTTCTTGGGCTTGGCGTGATGGGCTATCCGATGGCGGGGCATTTGGTTGCTGCTGGCCATGAGCTTGCGGTGTGGAACCGGACGGCGGCGAAAGCGCAAAGCTGGGCGGGTGAATATAAGGGCGCAGCTACGGCGACGCCTGCTGAGGCGGTTGCGGGCGCTGAGTTTGTCTTTTTGTGTCTCGGTGATGACCCGGATGTGCTGGCGGTATATGACGCGATGGAGCCAGGCCTTGCGGCCGGTATGATCATTGTCGATCATACGACGGCGAGCGCGGGATTGGCGCGGCGGCTTTATACGCGCGCAGCGGAGAAGGACGCGAGCTTTATTGATGCGCCAATTTCGGGTGGACAGGCCGGAGCTGAAAAGGGCGCGCTTGCGATCATGTGCGGCGGCGATGCTGCGCCGTTTGCAAAAGCAGAACCGATCATGGCGGCTTATGGTAAGGGGATGACCTTGATCGGTGACAGCGGGGCTGGTCAGCTTTGTAAGTCGGTCAACCAGATTTGCATCGCGGGAATTGTTCAGGGCTTGTCTGAGGGGCTGGCCTTTGCCTCCAAGAATGGCTTGGATGCGGCCAAGGTGATTGATGCGATTTCGGGCGGTGCGGCGCAAAGCTGGCAGATGGTGAACCGCTGGGAGACAATGATTGCCGATGAGTTTGAACATGGGTTTGCCGTTGACTGGATGCGCAAGGACTTGCGGATTGCGCTGGAGACGGCGCGCGAGACGGGCGCGAGCCTTCCGGTCGCGGCGATGGTTGATCAGTATTATGCCGAAGTTCAAGCGCTGGGCGGCGCGCGGTGGGATACATCAAGCTTGATAAAGCGGCTGCCAAAGAAATCGTGAGCCGCTATGCAGCGCGTGGTTTAACTGTCCAATCGCTCGGTTAAAGTCGTAACCCATTTTGGTATTGGCGCTCGCTCAAATGCGCTCTTCATATTCAATGATTTGCAAAACTTGCGATAATCATCTGATTGATATGCGAACTTTACATCCTCATGGTTCAGTAGGCCCCACCGGGTTGGGCGCGGAGACAAAGCTCCGCCCTGTCGGCCGCTATTGCCAGTATAGTGACGCCTTTGGTCGGCCTTGCCGATAAAGTCGCCATTCTCAGGAGACATGTCTGCATAATCGAATACAGCCTGCTGAAACGCGCGCTCATCATTGCAAGCGCTTTCATAGGTCAAGATTAAGGCATCGGAGAACA
>CAZXTI010000237.1:0-3095 GCA_964643565.1 uncultured Hyphomonas sp.
CCGCGGCAACAACCGGTACAGCTTCGGATGGAATTTCAGTTTGCGCAGCTCCGTAGAGGACCTCCCGGTCGGCAATTGGATTATCTTCCAGATAGGTCAGGCTCTGTTGCAAATACTTGGAGCGCCAAGCTGAAACATCCTCATCCGCGCCGTTTTCCATAAGCGCTGTAGCGGTTGGGTCTAACCCCTCTTCCGAGTGATCCGAGGCATCATTTTCAATACCTGCATCCAGTGTTGGGGCTGTTTCCGCAAGGCGCTCATCTGCAGTTATAGCCCCTCCATCATGCTCGCCACTCCCAAGAGAAGCGAACCGTTGCCTGAGGTAGTTATTCTGCCAAGATAGCTTTTCCGAAAACGGTTGCGCCGCCACCCCTGAAGCAAGTTCATCACTGTCCGGGTTCTGCTTTGCGATTAGAGCGCCAGCCACGCCTGACGTCGCACTTGCCGCCAACGCCGCAGCAATGGATTTCTTCTTGTCAGCTTCGGCTTCTAATTTGAATGTTTCAAGCGTCGATTCTGCTTCCTCAGCACGGGCGATCGCCTCACGTAACTGATCACTATCTTGCGTGGATGCCGGTTCAACTGGTTGCGGCGGCTGAACGGCATGCGCGCCCTCTAATTGGCGCACGCGGCTCGACAAATAGCGATTCTTCCACTCCAGAGACGCGTCCTCTGCAACAATATCAGCATCCAACCGTGAGGCCGCCACATCGATATCGGGAGTGACAGTTTCCTCATTTCCATCAGCCACCGCCGCTGCAATACCAGCTGCACCCGCAATAGCGGTTCCTGCAACAGCCTTCTTTTTAAGAGCGCCGAGTTCTTTCTGCGCCGCAGCCAATTCGCTAGAGATGTCCTGAAGTTTTGTTTCACGCCGCTCCAGTTCAAGCTGCAAACCCTCATCACCGCCGGAATTATCGTTTTCGATAAGCTTGCTTTGCGCGGCATAAAGCTGATCAATCTCGCGCTTAGACTGCTCCAGTTCGACAAGCGCAATATCACGATCAACGACTGCCTTACGAGCCCTACCGTTTAGCAAGAGCCCGCGGAAGGCCCAGCCAAACAACAATCCACAAAGCGCCGCCAAGCCTAGCACCAACCACATATGCGTTACGAGCCACATCATTCTGTCAGCCCTCCTCAGCGATTTTGAATTCGATACGACGGTTCTTAGCACGCCCGTCTCGCGTTGTATTGTCAGCGACTGGTAAATCTGGACCAGAGCCCACAATATCAATGCGATTTTCAGTAAGGCCGCGACTCACCAAATATGTCTTTACGGCCGCAGCCCTAGCTCGGCTCAGGGCGATATTGTTTCCCCGGTCACCGGCCGAATCTGTATGACCATGTACGGTAAAATTAATCCGGTTACATTCCTGAGCGACGTACATAATCTTATCTAGCGTTTTTCCACTTATCCGATCAATATTTGCCGAACCGCTTTCGAAAAGCACGGCATTGGCTTTCATCACCGCATCAAACCCTTGTTGGCAGCTCTCAGGTGTCGCGCTCGATAAGTCGATATTTCCAAGTTCAGAAGCCTCAACTTTTAGAATATCTAGTTCAATATCAGTGGGCGTGAGACTATCCGCCAAATCCTGTTTCAAGAATGCTTCGACGCTTCCATAGGTCTGCCCACGTACACGCACGAGCGCCGGATCATGCCACGCTGATAATTGCCCCGATTTAAATTGGCTGAATTGAGGCAAGGCAGATAAAATGGCTGGCAGCCATGGTGATACTGCATCAGCTTCAACAACCATCTTGTCTTCAATGACGCCGCTAAAACTGTTCTCTGCCGCGGCTAAGATCGCGAGCCGATCAGCATCGCTGCGAACTGGTCCTTCAACAACGAGCACATCATTCTTCAAAGTCGCATTCCACGTAAAGCCTGTAGAAATCGACTCTTGGCCCGTGAAGGGCTCCACGACGGCGTTCATGGCCCGACGTATAGCGGAGATAGTATTCTGATCTGGCGCTTGCCCAGAGAGCGTAAGGCCAAGATCGTTCAGCGTCGCCTTGCCATAGTCAAGTCGGCTCAGCTCAGACAAACCGATTAATGCTGTCTCCTCCCACATTCCGCGCGGTGCACCAGATGCCACTTTCATGTCATTGGTAACCTGACCTGGGGCAATTTCTTCAGCCCTTGTAACGAGTTGATCTCGAACGTCCGGGGTGGGCACATAGCCAGATAGGTGAATTGCCCCGCCCGGCTTACGTTCAGCGCTCCATACAAAGGGTGAAACTGGGGCTGCAGACACAATTTCAGAGGAAATCTTCGTAACTCCGCCGCGTAGTAGGTTTACGTCACCCAGGCCTTGCAAAGCTGCTTCCTGCGCGTCGAAACTGGGAGAGGCGCCGGTTAGTGTTGCATGCTGGCCATCCATGACCACTTCAGCCCAATTATGCCCGCCTTCTTGGAGCGTTGCATTGGACTGTTTTTGAAGCATATTTTCTAAGTTCACAGCGCTGTTTGGACCACCATAAATAGCCCACCACGCAACCGCAG
The DNA here is from genome assembly GCA_964643565.1 of uncultured Hyphomonas sp. GTDB lineage: Bacteria > Pseudomonadota > Alphaproteobacteria > Caulobacterales > Hyphomonadaceae > CALLCD01. Next base: position 2,510 of record CAZXTI010000237.1, read on the forward strand.
CTATCCCCAGGAGGGATGCAATCACAAGAATCCAATCTACAAAACGTCCGACCATGCCGTTCCCTTGCGGCTTTACCTATGCTTTAGCCAAGCATGAACCGATATGATAGCGCAAGTTAATCACTGCAGGTAGGCGATTTGAATGGACGATGAGTTTCGAAAAATTTCTAGTGTTTCCAATTCCTTAGTTAAGACGTTGAGAGGGCTAGACCGGAAAAAATCCCGCACAGAAACCGGACTTTTTCGGGTCGAGGGCGCTCGGCTCGTGCAGCAAGGCCTCGAAAACGGGTGGCAAATCCATACACTTGTCGCACATGAATATGGCCTTGCGCGCGACCATATTCGCGCTTTAGCGACAACGGCGCGCGATGCCGGGGCGCAAGTCATTGAAGCGCCTGACCGTGTGATGAGCCAGATAACACGCAAAGATAATCCGGGCGCATTGGTGGCCGCTTTCACGCAACAACACCGCACGCTTGCAGCCCTTGAACACCCCGGCACGGGCATATGGATCGCGCTTTATGAGGTGCGCGACCCCGGTAATCTTGGCACAATCTTACGCACCGCTGATTGCGCAGGGCTGGCC
>CAZXTI010000238.1:0-3094 GCA_964643565.1 uncultured Hyphomonas sp.
TGAAATTGACCGGATTAGATTAGCAAGTTAGATATTTTTTAACTAGCGCACCGCGCGCTTTTCGTGTTGATTAGATTCGTAGCACCGACAATAGAAGAGGCGATGGAATGATAACGGCGATTGAGAGTTTCGTATCGTCGTTTCCACACTTTGTGATCATGACCGCAGCAGCTGGCGGCATGCTCATTCTCGCCACAACGATCTATATTCTGCTGACACCGTGGAAAGAATTGGCGCTCGTGCGCGGAGGCAATGGTGCGGCTGGTCTTGCGCTTGCGGGTGCGATTACCGGCTTGGCTGTCCCGCTTGCTTCGGCTTTGGCCTCTAGCTATGAGCTTTTCGATTTGGTGATTTGGGGATTTGCTGCGCTGATTTTGCAGCTGATAATCTATCGCATCATTGATTTACTTTTGTCCGGGATACCGGCGCGCATTCAAAATGATGAGGCAGGCGCGGCAATTGTTTTGATTGCGGCAAAAATTGCGGCGGCGCTCTTATTGGCCGCGGGGCTTTGGGATCCGAATTTAGGACGTTTTTAGTAGGGTAGGATTTGTGTGACATGAAGATACTGGATCTTCTGGCTTATATTTTAGCATTCGGCATGTTCTTATTGGTCATGTTTTCGGCTGGAACGCGCGATGCAGATGTACCGCCGCCAGCACCGGAGGCTGCAGAGAGTGCAGGCGCTGCGCTCGCGCCGCCGTCGCGCTTTGACGAACAAGTGCTCATACAGGCCTCCAGCCCGAAAGATGGTGTCGGAACAGCCTTTGTGATTAGTGCCGAGGGCTACTGGCTTACCGCGCGCCATGTGGTGGATGGCTGCAAGAATGTCGGCCTGTTTGTTCGCACGGGTGTCTATGTGCCAGCTGACAATGTCATCCTTGATGACAAGTTCGACTTGGCGCTGATCAAGACCGATGGAGCGCCACCTCCGGTAAAGCTGAACCTTGACGAGGAATTGCAAATCGGGATCGAGGGTTTTCATGTCGGCTTTCCAAAAGGCAAGCCGGGGGAAGCCATTGCCAAGCTCCATTCGCGCTCGAACCTGGTCACCAGCGGGCGGCGCAAGGCGAAAGAGTCTGTGCTGACATGGGCCGAGCTTGGGCGTACCGAAGGGGTGAGCGGGTCATTAGGCGGAATTTCCGGTGGTCCGGTGTTTGACCAGAAGGGCGATGTGCGCGGTGTGATTTTGGCTGAAAGCCCGCGCCGGGGACGGATCTACTCAGCCGCGCCCGATACGATCGAGGCGTTTCTTGAGGCGCAGAACATTACCTTTGAAGCGCTGGATGCGCGTGGGTTTTCCCAGAACAATTACGGTGAGGAAGCAGACCGTGTGCGCCGGGCGGGACAGGTTGTCAAAGTCGCTTGCCGCGTGACGAACTGATGTTTGCAGATAGACTTGTTGAGGGCGCGGCGAAGTTTGGCCCGCTATGTGTTGGCATTGATCCGCATGCGGGTCGTGTGCCTGCGCTCTTTGGCGGCGATACGGGCGAGGGACTTGCCAAGTGGGGCGAGGCGATTGTTGAAGCTGCGGCCGGACGGGTCTGCGCGGTCAAACCGCAAGTCGGATTGTTTGAGCGGATCGGGCCGGAGGGCATGGTGGCTTTGCAGCGTGTGTGCCGGGCTGCGCGCGAGGCCGGATTGCTGGTGCTGGCCGATGCCAAGCGCGGTGATATTGGCTCAACGGCTGAAGGCTATGCGTCTGCCTATCTCGATAAAGGCGCGCCATTTGAAGCGGACGCTGTGACGGTGAACCCCTATATGGGGCTGGACACGATAGAGCCATTTATGAAGCGGGCCGAGGCAAACGGCAAAGGCGTGATTGTGCTTGCACGGACGAGTAATCCAGGGTCGGTTGATTTTCAGGCCAAAGACATGGGCGGCGCGCCGCTCTATGCGCGCGTGGTTGAAGCGCTTGCACCATTGATTGATCGGCTTGAGGGAAAGTCCGGCTGGTCCGGCCTGATGCTGGTGACCGGCGCAACGGGGCCAGACGAAGCGCGGGCCTTGCGCGCGCTTGCCCCTAAAGCGTTATTTTTGGTGCCGGGCTATGGCGCACAAGGCGCTGGCGCTGCTGATGCAATGGCAGGCTTTGTGCGCGGTGACGCAGGGCTGACCGGCGGACTGGTAAACGCCTCGCGTTCAGTGACCTTTCCCAAGGCGGCTGAGGGCGCAAGCTCGCTCGCCGATTGGCGCGCAGCCATCACCGAAGCCATCAACGCAGCGCAGGCGGATTTGCGGTCGGTCTGAATCAAGGGCGATCCAGTCGTTCAGGTGGGCGGTGTTCGAGAGGAACGCTTTCCGCGTCGCCAATAAAAGTGGCCCATACACCCCCGGGTCGCCAGACCGTATCCATGATTGCCTTGGCGTGCTTTGTCTCTAATTTCAGTGTCTCCATTGCGTACCGATAGAGAAAGGCTGTTACCCGCAAATTGGCGATACAGTGCACATGTACTGTGTGCGGGTCCAACATTTCAAAAACGTCTTTGAAAGCTTGGAAGTCTTGATCTGTCGGGGCATCGAAATCAACCGGAATGTGGATATAAGTCATCCCAAGATCTGAGATGCTTTTGGCTTCATCCGGCAGTGCTTTTTCATGCTCATGCAGACCAAGATTGATAATATGGGAAACGCCAATTTGTTTAAGATCCTCAAGCTGGCTTTCGGTGGGTTGGCCTGATGTCGTCAGGCGATGATCAAACCGTCGCCAATGATAAATGTTTCTTAGGTCTTGCATGAATCTGGCTTGCTTCTTCTGGAAGGATCTGGCGCGCGGCTAATATTGGCAAACTCCCTTATCTTGATGGTGCCAATTGAATGCGAAGTTTATCAAAGCGCAATGAGATTGCCATTGATCGGCGGGGTGGTAAAGTTGCAAACCAATTCTGGTATTTTACGCGTTTAGTGAGACTGCGGCGGCCTCAGCGGATTGTCTCCAACTCAGCTTCCAGAGCCCGGCGAAACGCCTCGCTACGATCTTTAAACCTGTCGAGGCGGAGCTTTGAAGATTCGTGCCAGACATTGGTCATGTAGAATTGGCGCGTGAATACACTATCTTTGCACAGCACACTGATGGGTTGCGTGAATAAGAACC
>CAZXTI010000239.1:0-3079 GCA_964643565.1 uncultured Hyphomonas sp.
TTGTGCGGCGAGTCTGTGCGGGCGCGGCTTTGTGTGTTTACGGATCATAATAATCGCGACATGGCTTTGCGCCCTGATTTGACCTTGCCGGTGGCGTTGGCGGAAATCGCTTTGCGTCAGGCCAAGCATGTCGAAGACGAGAATGTTCATCGGTATGCAGCGCGCGCGTTTCGCCAACCTGCCGTGCCCGGTGAGCTGATGGAGTTTACACAAGTCGGGTTTGAACGCTTTGGCGCGGTATCGCGCTTTGAGGTTGATGCTGAAGCCTATGAGCTTGTATCTCAGGCATCTGTGGAGGCCGGGGTCTCGCGCGGTGTCGCCCGGTTTGGTGATTTGAGTCTACTGCCAGCCTTTATTGAAGCGCTTGATTTGCAACCATCTGTGAAGGCTGGCTTGCGGCGGGCATTTCGCGAGGCGGGCGGGGTTTCTGCCTATTTGAGACATGCGAGCCGTCCGCGCGATGCGTTCATTCTCTCCCTTGTAGGGTTGGATGCAGACAGTGTTGCTGGCGCGCTTGCTCAAAAAATGCGCGACGAGGGGCTGACGCATATTGGTAATCGCACACAAGAAGAGGTGGTGGCTGGTTTGATGGAGCAGGCGCGCGAGGGCGCATCTGGCAAAGTCGGGCCGGAGGTGCGCGGTGTATTGGAAGCCGTGCTCGGCGTGACATGCCATCCAAGCGTCGCGGCTGACCGTTTACGCAAGATTGCCGCAGACGCGGGACTGGTAGGGCTTGATGGTTTATTGCAAAGACTGACCGATTGTTTTGACCGGATCGGCACTGAAGCGCCTGAATTTCTGGAGCATGCGGAATTTAGTCCGGCTTTTGGGCGGCGGTTTACATATTATGATGGCTTCGTGTTTGAACTTGGCGAGGCTGGCGAGCGTATGGCGCGTCCATTTGGGGCTGGCGGGCGGTATGATCGTCTATTGTCAGACCTCTCTGGCGGGGCAGTTGCGGCGACGGCGATTGGCGGTGTGGTGCGCCCGGATCGGTTAGCGCTCGCAAGGGAGGGGCAAGCATGAACGCCCTAACGATTGCGATACCGTCAAAAGGGCGGCTGAAAGAGAAATCAGAGCAGATCTTTGCATCGGCTGGCTTGAAGCTGGTTCAGGCGGGCGGAGAGCGCGGCTATCAAGCACGCCTTGAAGGATTGGACGCGGCGCGGGTTTTGCTATTGCCTGCGCGCGACATCGCACAAGGGCTAATCGATGGGGCTTTTCATCTTGGCATCACGGGGCAAGACTTATTGCATGATCTGTCTGAGCGGCCGGGCGAGGATGCGGTGGTGTTCAGTCAGCTAGGGTTTGGCGGGGCCGATGTGGTGGTGGCGGTGCCGAAAGCTTGGCTGGATGTGTCGACCATGTCTGATTTGGATGCGGCTGGTGCATTGTTCCGCCAGAAGCATGGCAGGCGCATGAAAGTGGCAACAAAATATATGCGAATGACGCGGCGTTTCTTTGGCAATGCTGCGGTGGGTGAATATCGTTTGATCTATAGCGCAGGGGCGACCGAAGCGGCACCGGCGAGCGGCGTCGCCGATCTTATTGTGGATATTACAAGCACAGGCGCGACGCTTGAGGCTAACGGATTAAAGATTTTGGAGGATGGGATTATGCTGCGCAGTCAGGCGTCTTTGGCTGGGTCGCTGGTTGCCGATTGGACGCCAAAAGCGCAAATTTGTGCGGCGCGGTTAACCGAGAAAATGGCGAGCACTGGTGTAGATAAAGCGTTGTTCCAAAATAATTTTAAGAGTTTCATGTACAAAGTTTCACAAACTGCTTGACAGAAGGTCGCACTTGCGGAATCGTGACCCTGTGAGTTTCTGGGAGGAAACGAACTAACACTTAGCGCGCCTTTCGGGGCGCGCTTTTTCTTTCTCTCAATTCTAGTTTTGGAACCACTGCGTATTGGAATCAGATAACAATATTGACTTTGGTATCGGTGTGGATGACTTAAATCCTAAATATTGAGGCATGGCTCTAATGACAGACAATCGCAAACATATAATGCCCGTTTATGCCCCGCCGCCGATCGCGCTTGAGCGCGGCGAAGGCGTGCGGCTCTATGATGAGGATGGCAATGCCTATCTCGACTTTGTCGCCGGGATCGCGGTCAACGCGTTGGGACATTCCCATCCGAAGATGGTTGAGGTCTTGCAAGAGCAGGCTGGCAAACTGTGGCATACGTCGAACATGTTTCGCGTGCCAGCCGGTGAAGAGCTAGCGGCCAAGATGTGCCGGGATACATTTGCAGACCGTGTTTTCTTTACCAATTCAGGCACGGAATCAGTCGAGTGTGCGATTAAAGCTGCGCGCAAATATCATTGGGCAAATGATGATGCAGAGCGCTTTGAGATTGTGACATTCAGCGGCGCGTTTCATGGGCGCTCACTTGGCGCGATTAATGCGGGCGGTAATCCGAAATATCTGGAAGGCTTTGGCCCAGCATTGCCGGGCTTTACGCAGGTTGAATTTGGCGACCATGACGCACTCGATGCCGCGATGAGCGAGAAGACGGCGGCTATTTTGGTCGAGCCGGTACAGGGCGAGGGCGGTGTACGTGCGATCCCTGAGAGCTGCCTGAAAGAGCTGCGCGCGCTTTGTGATAAGCATGGCGCACTTTTGATCTTTGACGAAATTCAATGCGGCATGGGCCGAACTGGGAAGCTGTTTGCGTATCAATGGGTTGAAGGACTGGCGCCGGATATTATTTGCGTGGCGAAGGGTGTGGGCGGCGGATTCCCGTTTGGTGCTTGCTTGATGACTGAGGCTGTCGGCGCGCCCATGCAGCCCGGCTCGCATGGCTCAACATATGGCGGCAATCCATTGGCGATGGCTGTGGGCAATGTCGTTTGGGATATTCTTTCAGATGATGACTTTCTGGCCTCTGTCCGCGAAATTTCGAGCGTGCTGACACAAGGGCTTAAGTCTTTGGAAGATGGCCATCCTGACAAGGTAGAAGGCGTTACGGGTAAAGGATTATTGTGCGGCTTGAGAATGAAAGACGCGCCTAAACCGCTTCAAGGTATATTGCGTGACCGAAAACTACTTGTTGGGGTTGCGGGCAATAATGTCC
>CAZXTI010000240.1:0-3072 GCA_964643565.1 uncultured Hyphomonas sp.
TACCGCTTCCGCAGCTGACGCCCGGCACGCATTATATTTATGCAGAATCTTCGCGTTTCCCGCCGAAGCTCGGAGGGCACATCAAGCTCTCGTATAAGCTGAGAGGCCTGATCCAGCGTTTCGGGCGAGCCGCGCATGATAAGCGAATTACTCGCCGCAGCTGCCACAGTGCTAAATTCGACATAACCTCTGCGGCTCGTATCGTCGGCGCCCATTGCATCCGCAAGGATGGTCTGCATTTCTGTGACAGGAATTGTCTTCAGCGTAACGGTGCGTGAGACCAATTGATCTTCATCGATCTCGGCGATCACTTTGCGGACCCGCTCAAGATTACGCGCGCGCTCCACAAGGATCAGCGCATTGGACGTATTACTCGCCGTGACCGTGCCTTGTGCGCCAAGCAGAGGCTGAACCAGCTTGGCCGCTTCAACCGCGTTGAAATTTTCCAGACGGAAAACTTCCGTATAAAAGACAGAGCCGCTCGGCCCCTGCCCATCAGCTTCCTGCGAGGCAAGCGCCTCAGGAACGATCCGGTAAATATTGCGCCCCTCTGGCACGGCTGCAAATCCGTGAACACGCAGCGTCGCGAGGAACAAATCAAACACTTCGCGCGTCGATAACGGCGTTGGCGATTTGACGTTTACATTTGCCCGCACATCCGGGTGGATCACAAATGCGTTGCCCGTAATCGTGCCGACATCCTCGATAAGGATCTGAATATCAACATCTGTCAGATTAATAATATGGCCGTCCGGCACAGGATCTTGCGCCATCGCTTTCGGCGCAGCGAACATCCCAAGCATACACCCGGCAAGCAGTAAGTATCTTAACTTCACGGCTGTATCTCCCGGCTTAAGCCCGTTTGCACCTGAACTGTCTGCCCCTCGCGCTCGACTTCAAATCTAACCGGCTGATCTGCTGACATCAAACGCTGCAAATCCTCGGCATTGATTTTGGAAATCGGTGTGGAATTGACGGCGCGAATAATATCGTTCGGTTCAAACCCCGCCGCTTGTAACGCCCCTGACGTGCCGCGTGCTGACACTTTATAGCCTTTGCGCACGCCGGCTTCGTTCAGCGCGCGAAATTCGACCCCCCGCCAGAAATCCTTCGCCGCAACCCGGTTGACGCCGCCCCGTCGCGCTTTGGGTTGAGGCGTGCGTACATCACGCGCGACGTCGACACCATCGCCGCTTGTCCCGGCCCGCAAAATTACATTTGGCTCACCCTCGATATCCCGCATGTAAAGGTTCTCAAACGCGCCGTCCCGTTTCAGTGTTACGCGGTCGGCAAAAATATATTCAAGCGTGACCCCGTCCAGAATATCATCGCCGACTTGAACGCGCACTTGCGAGGCATCTGGCAGCTGGATCACCGCAATACCCTGCTGATCTCCGGCTGCACGCGCGCCCTTCAATACCAAATTCAAGGATGTTTCAGGCGCATCCAGTGTCGCAATATTCGCCGTCGCTTGCAGATCCGCTTTCAAGGTGAAGGGATTGCTTGCCGTTAAAATCGCGTATTTTTCCGCAGGTGCGAGCGTGGCATCAGAACTAATCGATGTTCCGAGAATGGCTGGCTCACGCTCTGACGCGCTCGGTCGATCGAGAACCGACCAGACCGTTTGGCCCAGCAAAATAGCCAGCGCTCCGGTCAACCCAATTTCGATGACGGCCCGTAAAGCCCTTATGCCACCAAGATTTGCCATCGAAATTCATTCTTCCTTATTACGAAACATCAGGTCGACTGTAGGACACAAATTGCCCGCACACGACCGCAACAGCACCTTCTCACAGCCTTTTGAACGATATCTCTGCAGGCATGTAAGCATCAAAGTGTGAACCTTTTATACGTGCCCTGATATTACACAGCACCGGACCCTCTTTGCTAGCTAACACAGCGCAACCCGGCAACCAGATACCCGCTATGCGAGACAGCATTTCGCCTCGCAGTTGTTATGCTGAAATCATTTTCTAGGCAGGCGTTCGCGCCCTATAAATGGCGCAGAATAAGGCGATGGATGGGTTTTGGAGTATCGCTGAAATTTTCCGGGTCATACCCGCAGAGCTAGCCAGCCGATTAAGAAGCACCAGAAGGTAACACGCATGGTTACACGGCTTGCGCCCATGCGCTACCCTGAAACCATGAGTGATAAATCCACGCCGAATGCCCCCCACCCAGCCTGCTTTACCCGGAATTTTTAGCGCATAACCGAAGTCTAATGTCGGTTATGCGCCGCTTTTGTTCGCCCTTTGCCGCCCCTTAGTGCCAACAAGCTAAAGGCTTGTCATACCCAGAATTCGGTATGAGATTCATCGATATTTCGGCTATTGTATCTTGTATCCAGACGCAGAAAATACATAATATGTGCTGCAATTTGCGGGAATTTATGGGGAATAAGACAAAACACTTATAATGGCATCAAATACCAACAAAGAGCTTATTCAAAGTGCATATTCGACAGCACTTAATCCTGATCAACTTAGCGTATTTGAGGATCATTGGGCGCATTTTCTGGCGCGCCAATCAGCGGCTGCCGACGACGAGGCAACCAATCAAGAAATTCAAGAGCATCTCATTATGGCATTGCGGGTCGTCGAGCGCCTCGCGGTCGAAGCCGATAAGCAACAATCTGCGCAGGATATTGCAGATCGACATGTCGGCGCATGTGCAATCATCGATGAAAGCGGATTAATCTTTGCGGTGAATGATGATGCGGTGAACGTGTTCGGGGACGCAGAATCGATTGCGAATGCAAATTTTCATGCGTCCGATGTCGAGGAACTCTTATCCTGGTTAAAGGAATTCTCTTGGGGCGAATCCGACCAATATCAATTCCATTATCTCCAGAGACAAGGAGAGCGCGAGCCGAAAATCTACTTCATCTCACCGATAAATATTTCTGAAAACACCGACAAAGGTCATTTCGTTATGGCCTGCGTTGAATTGGGTGCCTCGAAAACAGCGTCCGAAATCATCAAAGACACGTTCGGATTGACCGATACTGAGACAAAGGTCGCGCTACTCATCTCAAATGGCTACTCCCCAAAGAGCATTGCCGAGAAGAGAGAC
>CAZXTI010000241.1:0-3061 GCA_964643565.1 uncultured Hyphomonas sp.
CCGGAAGAGACAAGACGCTTTACCAGCGCAGCAATGCCGCCTGACTTTTGCATAAAGGCAATAAGCGCCCCAATGATCAGGCAGAACAAAAGCACGCGGGTATTATAGCTGCTCTCAAAGACACCCGCCGCCCGGTCCACACTGTTTAAAAGCCCCGTTGCCGGATTTAGGCCAGCGATCAGCGTTTCAGATGCCCAGATCGCGCCGCCAAGCGCCCAAAAGACATTATGCGTGCGCACCGCAATGATAAGTGCCAATACAGGCGGCAGAACCGTGTACCATTGTTCCATTATGTGGGCTCCAATTGGTTAGCTAATAATGCTCATGCGGAAACGGTCGAAGACACGCAAGGCTTGTTTCAGGTCATGTCCGCGCTTTAGCACCCGGCCACTCATGCCCGTAATCACCCAAACGCCCTGCTTGCGGGCCAGCGCGGGAATTTTCTCAATCCGCCATGTCGGCTTTTCAGCAGCGTGGCGAAACATGGAAAAGACCGCTCTATCGGGCAGCATATCAATCGCATAGTCACGCGCTTTGCCTGATGCCACCAGATGACCATATGTGCTGAGGATGAGGTTGAGCTCGGTTCGGTGCAGAACAATTTTTTGCGGAGCATTGGGCGTTTTATTCGGAAATTTTATAATATCACTCATGTGTGCTCGGTTTCGCTGAATCTCTATTCATAGTTTGGATCGGAAGTGGAACAAATTGCAATCATTTAATACTTTGCCACGCTTTTGCCTTATTCCAACCCTTTCATCGCCTTGCGAATCTCCTATATTTAAATGGTCGGACGGTGTTGAGAACAGGCACTCCGTACCCATCAGCCCCCCAGCCCTCGGGGTGTTCGTTTGAACCGGTCGACATCAGTTTGTAGAGTATGATAGCCCCGCCAGATTTGGCGGGGTTATTCTTTATCGGGATAGGAACACGCCAAAGTCAGGCCGAACACGCGCCGCATTGCACGCTTTAACTGCCCATAGGACAGCGCAACCGCTCTGGCCAAATCAATCGAGCATCGTTAGGTATTGTGCAGACGAGAAATCTGATGCACGCGAGGACACATGCTGGAACTGGTCGGTCTGACAAAGACTTTTGGGGCAACACGCGCGGTCGATAAAGTGTCGCTCTCCCTGACCAAGGGCGAAGTGTTGGGATTTCTTGGACCGAACGGCGCTGGAAAATCAACAACAATAAGGATGATTGCTGGCGCGCTAAGGCCCGATGAGGGTGATGCCTTTATTTGCGGGCACTCCATTTCGCATGACCGGCGCGCGGCCCAAACAACGCTTGGGTATTTGCCAGAGGGCGCACCGCTCTATGAGGAAATGACCCCGCCCGGCTTTTTGCGTTTTCTGGCACATGCGCGCGGTCTGGATAAGACCAAGCGAGAAGACGCCGTTGAGCGCGTGACAGCGGATGCACGCATTGGCGCGGTTACGGGAAAACGTATCGGCGACCTTTCCAAAGGGTATCGCCGCAGGGTTGGCCTCGCCGGGGCTTTGTTGAGCAATCCACCTGTCTTGTTGCTGGATGAGCCAACCGATGGGCTGGACCCAAATCAGAAACGGGCCGTGCGCGCATTGATTGCACGTATGGCAACCGAAAAGGCAATCCTGATCACCACGCATACGCTGGAAGAGGTTCCGGCAATGTGCTCGCGAGTGGTGATCATTGACCAGGGCCGACTGGTTGCAGATGACACGCCAGAAAACCTGGCTGCAAGCGCCGCTGATGATGGCGGCTTAGAGCGCGTCTTTACCGATCTTACCCATTCGCAAGAGCAACTTACAGCATGACCGAAAAAGCTGCTTCCTCACCCCCTGCCACAAAGCGCACCTTGCAGGCCTTCTCCGGGCTTGGCGCGGTCTATCGCCGCGAACTCATCGCCTATTTCACTACGCCTATGGCTTATGTCTTCATGGCCGTTTTTCTCTTGGCGCTTGGCGTCTTCACGTGGGAGGCCGGGCGCTTCTTTGATACGGCGCGCGCAGATTTAGCCCCCTTCTTTGTCTGGCACCCTTGGCTCTATATGATCTTTCTCCCAGCGCTTGCGATGCGGCTCTGGGCAGAGGAACGCGCAGGCGGAACAGATGAGTTATTGTTCTCGCTGCCGGTCGGCCAAGCCGGTGTCATGCTCGGCAAATGGCTGGCGGCCTGGACGGTTGCAACACTTACGCTCCTCTTTACCCTACCAATGTGGTTTACGGTAAACTATCTGGGGGCGACGGATAATTTCGCGATCATGCTTGCCTATTTCATGAGCTTGTTGATGGCGGGCGCATATCTCTCAATCGGCGCAGCATTGTCAGCCCTGACGAAAAGCCAAGTGACGGCCTTTATCATATCTGTCACCATCGCATTTGTTTTCACGGTGGCTGGTTGGCCGCTCGTCTTGTCAGGCGTCGCGGATATACTTGGCCCCGGCTTTGCCGAACATGTTGCAAACCTCTCATTCCTTTCACACTTTGAGGCGGCCCAGCGCGGCGTCTTAGAATGGCGCTCCGTATTTTACTTTGTCAGCTTTACAGGCACCTGGTTATTGCTTGGCAGCCTCTGGGTCGCAGGGGGACGCGATTAGAATGTTTGACCGCTACTTCACCCCGCTCGCGAGCGTGTTCATTTTGTGCATCTTCTTTTTCGCACATAGCTTGCTGCAACCAGCCCTTGGGAGCTGGCGGGCAGATTTTACCGAGCAGGATCTCTTCACTTTGAGTGAAGGCACATCCGCGACGCTTGAGACACTTGCCGAGCCGGTCGATCTGACCTTCGTCTATACGCGCCGCGTCGGACAAGAATATCCAGCCGTGCGCGCCTATGCTCAGCGCGTGCGCGAATTGCTCGCCACCTATAAGAGTGTTGCGGGCAATAAAGTCAGGCTTTTGGAAATTGATCCGACCCCCTTCTCAATCGATGAAGACGAAGCTCTCGCAGCGGGCATAACCGCGATCGATACAAACGGGACCGACCCGCTCTATTTCGGACTTATCGGGCGCAACACGGTCGATGATGAACTTGTCATCCCTTTCCTTGCGCCGGAGCGTGAAGCGACACTGGAATA
>CAZXTI010000242.1:0-3046 GCA_964643565.1 uncultured Hyphomonas sp.
GCGTCAAGTTACGAGAACAGTACGCAATAATGCGCAAGCCCACTATGTTCTCGGCCTTACCCGCATGTCCCAGGAAAAATGGAAGACAGCAGCAAGTGCTTTGAAAAGTGCGGTGCGTTATGACGCTGAACACCACGACGCCCGCGCCCAGCTCGGTCTTGCCTATTTGAAACGCGACAAAACAGACAAAGCGACCGCACAACTCGAAGAACTTGAGAAACGTATGGCCGCGTGCGCAGATGCTTGCAGCGCACAACTCATCACGGCAACTGAAAAACTCCGTGCGGCAATGTCTCCAGAGACGGCAACCGAAGAAGAGGTTGCATCCCTTTACACGCCAATTCCGGTCTCGTTTACAGTTGCAGATGGAGATGCCGCATATTTGGACGCGGTCCGTCTCATAAATATCGGCCAATATGACAATGCACTTGCTCAGCTGCGCGACGCCCAAGCTGTCTTTGGCCCGCATCCTGACGTACTGACATATATCGGCTTTGCGAATCGCAAGGCTGGGAATTACGATCAAGCCATCCGATTTTACACTTCAGCACTAGAAATCCAGCCAAATCATGTTGGCGCTAATGAGTATCTTGGCGAGTATTATGTTGAACTTGGCGACATGGATGCCGCACGCGCGCAACTGGCGAAACTCGAAACAATCTGCAATTTCGGCTGTGCAGAAACCGATGAGCTTCGTAGCTGGATAGAAACGGCGACAGCATCCTAACCTATTATAAAGTAACTGTATTTCTGGTCGCGCTTGTTGGTTTTTCAGCATGCGCGGCCAACCTTGTCCGACCCGAGGCCTCCCAGCCCGCAAGTCAAATCGTCGAACTGAAATGGCTCTCGCTGGAGAGTGACCGGGTTACCGCCCTGACATCACGCCCATCAGCTTGCGTCACCTCCCCTAGAAATCAGGCCACCGAAGATAAGCTTCGCCTCGGTGAACTTATTTTCAACAGCCCCGCCCTCCTCGGAGGACAGGCCGAAAAGAAGGGATTGTCCTGCGGTTCTTGCCATCGCAATGGTCGCGGCAATCCAAATTTCCAATTTGAGGCCATCTCCGGACCTCCCGGCACAGCCGACGTCACATCCGGCCTATTTAGCAAAGTGCGCGCTGATAACAAGTTCAACCCCGTTCCTATCCCGGACCTTGCCCGCAGCGAAGGTCGTCAAAAGGTCAATCGCGCTGACGATCCCGCGCTCACCAAATTCGTACGAGAACAAATCGTCGATGAGTTTAGCGGTGATGACCCGCCTGCCGAGATTTTGTCCGCCTTGCTCCTCTATCTAAAGTCGATTGATGACCGCAAAACCGAGTGCGCCGACACCGCACAAGCTGTTAGCTGGCAAAGAGACTGGAACGCAGCCAAGCGCGCTGTTTCTGAAGCCGCACGCGCCCCCTCAGATCAAAGCCGGGCATTCTATACTCGCACCGCGCGCCTCTCTCTGCGCAATATTCACGATAGATTCGCCGCGCCAGAACATGACCTCATTCGCAGCGACCTTATCAATCTCAGCCGGGCGCTAAGCCGGGACCCGGTCTGGCCAGAGAACGCGGGTCTCTTGCGCAGCGAACTTGAAAGTCAGGCCGAGACCTCGCTTTACCGGGCTGAACCGCTCGCCAAATGGCTTGGAGAAAACCGCTAAAGCGACCCCTTGGTTGATGCCGCCGCCCCGTTCAGGCGCGCATCTGGCGCAATCGCCATGCGCAGCGCCCGCGCTAAGGCCTTAAACAGGCTTTCGGCAATATGGTGCTGGTTTTCGCCATAGAGATTTTCCATGTGCAAACACATGCCGCCGCGCGTTGCAAACGCCTGAAAGAACTCCTTGAACAGCTCAGTGTCCATGTCGCCGACTTTATCGCGCTGAAAATCGACATTCCAGATGAAGTAAGGTCGTCGGCACAGATCAATCGCCGCCCGGCTAAGCGTCTCATCCATTGGCAAATAAGCGTGCCCGAACCGTACAATCCCGCCAAAATCCCCAAGTGCCTCTGCAACAGCCTCACCAAGAACAATACCTGTGTCCTCAACGGTGTGGTGCATATCTACGTGCAGATCCCCAACCGCCTTTATTTTCATATCGATTGCAGAATGCTTGGCAAAACTCTCCAGCATATGGTCAAAAAAGCCGATTCCAGTGTCGATCTCAGCCAGACCAGTCCCGTCCAGATTAATCGAAACCTCGATGGACGTTTCCTTCGTTTTTCGTTTAATTTCGGCCTTTCGGGACTTCGCCATGGTGAACATCTCGCCTCTGCAATGGTGAACATATTGTCTGTTTTGTTCATACGTTAATAAACACTTTGCCCTAATTTTACGAAGATTATGCTTCGGAGGAGCTACAAGCTCGATGTCTTTACAGACAGATCATAGTAAAAAGCAAGTTGGGCAGCCATCCTTGGGACGGCTGGTCCCGCAGATTATTCTTATAAGTTCAACCATCTTCTGGCTATGCATCACAGTTTTAATCACAATTAGTTCCGCGGCACTCCCAGTTTTAGGTTGGGGCTTGGTCGCGTTCCTCGCCGTCTGCTCTACTTTTCTCATTTTATATTTGGGCAAATCAAGCCTGCGAAAGCTGCAATCAGAATTAAAACTGCTTGCCAATCTAGCGCGCCGCGACAACACCGATGAAACCGTTGACCTAGCCTATGCTGAATTCTCCGAAATCGCTGCAGAAATCGACGAAAGCAATCGCACAATTCGCGATGAAATGGAGAGCCTGCGCCTCGCTGCATACCGGGATGCTACGACAGGACTTCCCAACAGATTAAGCTTTATGGCCGAAATGAAAAAAGGGTTGCAGGATGCGACTGAAGATAGGCGTTGCGCCGTCTTCCACCTGATAACGAATGGCTACCAAAGTGCAAACGATCTGCTTGGCACAATCGGCAACCAGCGTCTCCAATCAGAAATTTCCTCGAGAATATCGCTATATTTGGCGTCGCCGCATTCCAATTTTGGCGGGAATGGAAACGCTGTATTCGTCGCCTCGATCGGACCAGACCAATTCGGGATATTTATGCCTGCTGGTAATGGGC
>CAZXTI010000243.1:0-3035 GCA_964643565.1 uncultured Hyphomonas sp.
CATCCGGCAGGATCATATAGGCTGGGCAAATGTCCCCGGCGGTTTGGGTTTCACCGGCAAAACTGAATATTGTCTTATACCAGTCGTCACTGAGCGGTTCGGTTTCGATCCCATCAAGACATGCGAGCATGCCTGTCTGGCGCGGCGTTAGCGTGGGCAAGCCCCCAAGATATTTGCGAACACCCGCCGCCTGTTTGCTACGGTGGCCCGGCCCAAAACGCTTGACCCCATCAAGATAGAGCTCAGAGAAATAGTGCAATTCCTTTATCGGCGGCACATAGACTTCGCGCTGATGTCGCAAGGCCCGGTAGAGCCAAGACGTTGCAGCTTTCTGCGCGCCGATACAAATAAAGTCAGGAGCTCGAAGCATCATCTTTGTTTCATTGGCGGCATATCCCGCGGATGCGCTAGCTTAAAACAACGCACCATGAATTCCAAGCGAAAGCCTGTTCGCCGCCCGCATGAGGCGATGCAAACAGGCCCTGCTTTAGAACTTTGCGATCAGGTTCAAGAAGACGCCGCTATCATCAAAGGTCAGATCGGTCAGATCGTCGGAGAAATCAGTGAAATTGTAACCAACACCGATCTTCGCGTTTTCACCAACATGGCGATAGATCGCACCGAGGAAGCCCGCGCGGCGATCGTCAGCAGCGCTTACATCAAGGATACGTCCTTCAAGCACGGCATCCCATTTCTTGATGAAGTGAATGTCGGCGCGCAAGATACCAAGCTGCGCCGTGCTGTCGACGAAATCGTCGGAGACACGCGTCAGGCTGACCTCGCCATTACGGTAGCCATACTTGCCGCCAAGGGTGAGCCAGTTGTTTAGGCGATACTGGGCATCAAGGCTGAAGATATTGCTGCGCTGGGCTGGCAATCCGGTTTGGCCGGAATTTGAAACCTGCTCGGCCCCTGCAAGGTCTTCATAATAGGTGTAGCGAAGAAGTGCGTTAAAGCGATCATTCTCAACCGGGCGGTAAGCACCGGCAACCTGAAGCTCAGTGAACTCACCGTCGAAGAACGCGCCTGCATCACTATTGCTTTCAGCGCGGTCAAAGCGCAGCAAAGCCTGTAAGCTTGGCGTGATTTTCGCACTTGCATTGGAGCGCAGGAACCAGGTTTTACGGTTGATCCCGTCAATCGTGTCTTCGCGCCATTCAAAGGCCGCGCCTACATTGACATTCTCATACCCGTATCCGGCTGAAACTGTTACAGCTTCGCGGTCAACAATTTGGGTCAGGGTTTCAACTTCGCCAATCTCAAAGCTTGCGCCAAGCGTCCAGCGTTCGGCGAGATTGAAGTCAATACCGTAAGCATGGGTCAGGCCGGCCGTATTGCCGAAGCTGCGGCGTTCCTCGCCAAAGACACTGACAGCAGAATTGAAACGTTTGCGCCCACCAACCGTTAACGTATTTTGGCCGTTGAACAGGGTGTTTGTCCCATCGACGCCCGGCTCGGTACGTTCCGCGTCTAGGGTGTAGTTGAGGTAATACTCTTCTCCATCCTTGCGTTGGAATGCCACGCCGCCAAGTGCACCAAGGCCGCCAGCACCGCCAGAAACTTCGCCGTTTAGCTGGAACGTGTCGCTGATTTGAACACGCGCACCAGCGCCATAGCGTTCGCCTGAGCCAATTGTACCGCTTTGCGAAACAGTCCCTTGCCCGAATAGATAGGTTGAGATGTCTTCTGTTGCTGCAAACTCTAACTCAGCGCCAATGTCTGTGCGTTCGCCATTGCGCCCGACGGCTGAACCTTCAATGTCATTATAACGTACGCCGACACCTGCGACGAGGCGATCAGTGACGCCGACGCGAACATCTGCGCTAACGGTCGTCTCTTCCAAGCCGCCTTCAATATCAACCTGCTCATAATCGACAGCAACTTGGGTGCGTCCATCTTTGGAGAGGTCGAGTTTGGCTGATGCACCAAAGCGTTCGGTATCAGACTGTGCAAGACGGCCGGGCGCAGAGAAGCCCGCTTCGATGTCTTCATAATAGCCTGTAACCTGGCCATTTAAATTACTAATATCGTTCAAGCCAACCGCGCCCTCGACACGGTAGGCATTTGCATCCGCATCTGTGTCGGTCGATTCCAGATCAGAGAATGTGAAACCGCCATCGAGCGAGGCCGTTTCGCCAAAGCCCTGGCCGCTTGTATTGGCAAATTCGCCTTTGATATATGTGTTTTCAGTCGCACGAACAACAATGTCAGCACCGAGCAATGTCTGGTCGATATCGCCTGTTTCTTCCTGTTGTCCGGTGACGCCGACGCGTACATGGTCGCCGGCCCAGGCTTCAGCGCGTCCACCTACTGTGAAGCCACCAATATCATCAAGGCCCGGGGTGAATTCATAGCGAACGACGAGGTGTGCATTATCCCCGGACAAGTTGCCATCGCGGACAATTTGGTCGCTCAGCAATGTAGAAGACAAAGGCTGGGCGAGCACGACGCGGCCCTGAATATAATCGATGTCATAATCAACGAATGGTCGTAGCTCACGGGTCTCCAGAACAAGTCCGGTATCTTTGTCGCGAATTTCAATCCGCACACGCTCAGAGCCGATTGTTAAATCTTGGTTTTCAAGGAAGAAAACAGACCCGCCAGTGCCACGGAATTCATCGCGCCCCGGAATTGTGCCCGGATCAGCAGCGAATAGTGTCAACTGCGAACGGCGCTCGCCATGGCTTGTCGTGCGGTCGCTGTTAAGCTCCAGCTTTGCGCCATACAGCCCGCGGTCAATCTGGGAAAACTCGGTCGATTTGATATTCGTCAGGAAGTTACCCCACACGATATGGTCATCACCGCGCTCAATGCGAACATAGAAGCGGCCTTGTGTCGGCGCATCCTCAACGAAGGTGGAGTCGTCGCCATAAATCGGATAGAATTTATCCGGGTCAAGACGACGCAATAGTGAATGTGGATCACGGTCATTCAAGTTCGAGAAGATATTTGAAATATCGTCTTCGGTTGTATCGAGCGACGCTGTAATCAGATATTTGCCTTTGACTTTGCCTTTCAGATAGAAAGCTGCACGC
>CAZXTI010000244.1:0-2998 GCA_964643565.1 uncultured Hyphomonas sp.
GGTCGAACCCGGCTTCAGACAGACCTGCGCGGAAGCGGGTTGCATTGTCTTTGATGCGGGCGCGAAGGTTATGGCCGTTTTTGGCAAGCTCGATGGCTTTGATCGCAGCGCTGGCGATTGGCGGGGCGAGCGCATTTGAGAAGAGGTAGGCGCGTGCTTTCTGGCGGAGGAGTGCGACGACTTCCTTGCGCGCGCAGATAAAGCCGCCCATGCCGCCGCCAAGCGCCTTGCCAAATGTGCCGGTGAGAATGTCGATCCGGCCCTCAACGCCGCAATATTCAGCCGAGCCGCGCCCGTTTTCGCCGACAAAGCCTGTCGCATGGCAATCATCGACCATGGTTAGCGCGTCATATTTGTCGGCCAAATCGCACAGGCCTTTCAGATTGGCGATGTAACCATCCATAGAGAAAACACCGTCCGTGACGATCAGAATGGTGCGCGCGCCATCGTCGCGGGCTTGTTTCAGGACTGTGTCCAAATCGTCCATATCATTGTTCTTGAAGCGATAGCGCTTGGCTTTGCACAGACGCACGCCATCAATGATCGAGGCGTGATTTAGCGTATCGGAGACAATCGCATCGTCAGGGCCAAGGAGCGGCTCGAAGACGGCGCCGTTCGCATCAAAACAGGCAGCGAAGGTGATCGCATCGTCATAGCCGAGATAGTCGGCAATCGCACGTTCCAGCTCTAGGTGGACGCTCTGGGTTCCGCAGATAAAGCGCACTGAGGCCATGCCTGCGCCGTTTGCCTTGGCCGAATCTGTCAGGGCTTGGATGATGTCTGGATGGTCGGCGAGGCCGAGATAATTATTGGCGCAAAAATTGAGGACGGCCGTTTCATTCGTTCCGTCCGTGACGCGGATTTCACCGCTTTGCGCAGAGGTGATCTGGCGCTCAAACTTGGTCAGGCCTTGAGCGGAAATATCGTCCAATTCGCCTTGAAGACGGGTAAAAAAATCTGCGCGCATCGGGCTGCTCTCCTGCATTATTTCTGCCCCAATACAGCATAAATCGCGATAGAAAAAGCTTAGTTTCGCAAAAACAGGCACGTTTATTCCAAGCTTTACAAATAACAGGAAAACAAGCCCGATTGCCTCTTCGCGCCGCGTAACTGCTTGACCTTTGAGACCGAAAACGGCCACTTAGCTTTAGATATTGTGAGGTTGCATGGCTGATACGTTTCTTTCGCTTTCAAATGGCTTTCCTGACGCAGATGAAAGCCAATGGCTGGAGGCTGTTTCCAAGGCGCTAAAAGGCGGTTCTGTCGATAGGCTTGCCAAAAAAACGGCTGATGGAATAACGGTAAAACCGCTTTATCGCGAGGCCGATTGGCCATCCGCTAGTGACCCGCCGGGGGTGCCCGGAGAGGCACCTTTCTTGCGCGGCGCAGCGGCGAAGCGCGATGCTTTCCTGCCTTGGGATATCCGGCAGGTTTTCGCGCATCCTGACCCGGCACAGACCAATAAAGAGATCCTTCGCGACCTTGAGCGCGGCGTGAGTAGTATTGAAATTCTGGTCGATGCGCGCGGCGAAAAAGGGTGCGCTGCGGGGGTGAAAAGTGCAGTTCAGACAGCGTTAAATGGCGTTCAGGCGGAAATTGCGACTATTTCTATGGTGCCAATTGGCGCTGAGGCGGGTTATGGTCTGAAAACGTCCATATTGCTCGCTGAATGGGCCAACGAACAGGGCGACGGCGCGACGCAAAAGCTTGCTTTCAATCTTTGTCCTTTGTCGGCCTTTGCCCGTCTCGGGACTCTGGAGGAAAGTCTGGAGAGCGCGTTTGCACGGACAGCGAAACTTGCAAGCCATCTTGGCGACACATATCCAAATGCGCGTCTCTTCAGGATCGATGCGCGCGCGGCTCATGAAACCGGCGGAAGTGATGCACAAGAATTGGCCGCCCTGATTGCTGACGGCATTGATACGCTGCGCCGACTGGACGCGGCCGGGATGAGCCCCGAGACGGCAGCCCCGAGGCTTTCATTCACACTGGCTGTGGATGCCAATTACGGGACCGGCATTGCCAAGCTTCGCGCGGCCCGGCGTTTGTGGGCGCGGTGTCTGGACGCGCTCAACCTGCCCGCTATGCCAATGCAGCTACAGGCCGTTTCTTCATGCCGTATGCTGACCAAGCGCGACCCTTGGGTGAACCTATTGCGCAACACAGCAGCGTGTTTTGCAGCCGGGGTTGGCGGGGCAGACATTGTTACGCTTCGTCCCTTTACCGATGCGCTTGGCCTTGCTGAAGAACTGGGGCGCCGCACAGCGCGCAACACGCAAATCATCGCGCAGGAAGAAAGCGGGCTTGGGCGCGTTGGCGACCCGGGCGGCGGGGCGTGGTTTGTTGAAAGCTATGGCGATACATTAGCGAAAACGGCTTGGGCGCTATTTCAAGAGATTGAAGCGGGCGGCGGCTATGGCGCCGCGCTGATAGACGGCGCATTTCAGGCGCGCATTTCAGACACGCGCAAGGCCATGCGCAAAGACATTGCCCGGCGCAAAATTCCCGTGACGGGCGTGAGCGAATTTGCACAGCTTGCCGAAACGCCAGCGCCTGTTGTCGATGTCAGCGGCTGGAGCGGTGGCGGCGAAGATTTCCAAGTAAGTTCTCCTATCACTTTGCCAGATGCGCAAGGGGAGGTCTTCGCCTCGCCTTTGCTCCCGATCCGGCTGGCTGCGCCATTTGAGCATTTGCGTGATCATGCCGAGGCACGCGCAGCAGCGACGGACAAGACGCCAGCTATCTTTTTGGCGACGCTTGGTCCGCTGGCTGAACATAATGCGCGGGCAGACTTTGCTGCAAACCTGTTTGCTGCTGGCGGCATTGAAGCCAAGCGCGCGCCTGTACCGCCAGAGACAATGAGCGAGCTAGCCGCAGCGTTTAAAGCATCCGGCTGCGCGCTCGCCGTTTTGTGTGGCAGCGATGCGCGTTATGCGGATGAGGCAGCGCAGGCGGCTGCGGCTTTGAGTGAAGCGGGGGCACAGCGCCTCTATCTGGC
>CAZXTI010000245.1:0-2991 GCA_964643565.1 uncultured Hyphomonas sp.
GAGTGGGAGCTCAATGCGCGGGTTGTGAAATTCAAGGCCTTTTCCAATCTTCTCGGCTTCGACAGTATTTACAGGCTTGATCGTTTATATGGGCGCTTTGTGAGTGTCAGCCGCGCGAGCGAAACAAATGGCTTTAGTCTCGCCGAAAATCCGGGCGTGGATGTTGTCTCAATCGCCATCGATAATGGCGGACAGTTTGGCGTTGAAGATGCGCGTTATGGGTCAGCCGTTTATAACCCAATGAAAGACGGCCTTTCATTTATTGTTTGCATGACGCAGACCGGATTGATCGCGCGGCCAAATAATCAAAGCGCAGCAGATGCGGTGGCAAGCGAGTATGTGCCGAATGCCGGATGCGCCAAAGAAGTTCAGACGTTAGCTGATGCAGTTAATGATGCGCCGATTGCGCCCCAAGCGGACAATCCATTGCCTGAGGAAGGCAGCGCGCCTGAAGAGGCGGGCAACTAGATGGGGCTCTGGGAACGCTATGCTGTGCCTCCTCTGATTGCATGTGCGTGTGGTTCCAAACCGATTTTGAAGCAGCGTGAAAAAGTTGTACCGCATGCTGAAGGCGCCGTTTTAGAGCTTGGGTGTGGGTCGGGCACAAATTTCGGACTGTATGATACAAGCAAGGTCGACACGCTTTACGCCTTGGAGCCAGCCCCCGGCATGATAAAGCGCGCGCGCAAGACGGCGCAAAGCTTGCCAATTGCAGAGAACGTCGCGTTCATCGAAGCTGGCGCAGAAGCTGTGCCGCTTGAGGATAATCGTGTCGATACGGCCGTGATCACTTTCGTGCTTTGCACAATTCCAGATTGGGAGGGCGCATTGAACGAAGTGCGGCGTGTCTTAAAACCCGGTGGCCGGGTCTTATTCTCTGAGCATGGCTTGGCACCTGATGCGCCGGTCGCCAAATGGCAGCGCCGCATAGAACCGGTCTGGAAACCGCTTGCGGGCGGGTGTCACTTGACGCGCGATATTCCCCAACTGTTCAGAGATTGCGGCTTCGCGCTTGATCGCTCTGAAACAATGTATCTACCGTCAACGCCAAAAGTGGCAGGCTTTGTAAGCTGGGGCAGCGCAGTGCCAACCTAGTAGGTTTTTAGATTTCCGGGGCTAACGTGCGCCCTGTTCGAAATCAGCCAAAGCCCACTCAGCGAAGGTCTCTAGATTATCCCCCTTAAAGAGGAACCCGCCAATCCCTGCGGCATGGGCAGCTTCAATGTCGGTGGGCTTGTCGCCGATCAGGAAACTTGCTTCGCGGTTTACCGGATAGTCTGCCATCGCTTTGAGCAACATGCCGGGCTTCGGTTTTCGGTCAAAACTATCTTTGCGATAAGCCGCGATTTCTCCCTCGGCATGGTAAGGGCAGTGGTAAATTTGATCGATTTTTGCTGCCTCGGCTCTAAGTTGTTCCAGCATCCATGCATGTAGTTTGTACATGTCATCTTCGGTATAGTAACGACGCGCTATTCCAGACTGGTTCGTGACAATGAAAACAAACCAGCCGCGCGCATTGAAATTGCGAATACAGGCCGCAGCGCCTTGAATCCACTCGAAATCTTTGATCTGGCTGACATAGCCCTTGTCACGGTTTATGACACCGTCACGGTCAAGGAAAAGAGCAGGTTTCAGCTTAGCCATGACCTGTATTTAGCCCGATAGCTCAATATACGCTACCCTCGCAGAAAACTGATAAAAAGCATTGCCTGAAACCAAGATTTCCTGTCTGGTTCATTAACAGGGCGTAATAATGCCTCTGCAAAGGTTTAGGGAGAATAAGTAATGGAACAGTTTTTACCACTCATTTTGAGCGGCGTTGGCGGCGGGGTTCTTGGCCCCATTTTATCAAAAATGCTCGGCGGCGGCGGCACACAAGGCCTGCTCGGCGGCGTTCTTGGCGGCGTGGGCGCACACTTTGGTGCTGATGCAGCCGGTATTGGCAACCTGCTTGGTGATGGCGCGATGATGGGCCACGCGCAAAGCCTGCTTCAGGGCGGCGCAGGCGGCGGCATGCTTGGTCTCATTGCTGGTAAAGTCATGGGCGGCAATAAAGGCTAGTCCAACTGACTGATATAAAGTTTAGGAGGCGGCCTTGTCGGGGCCGCCTTTTTTTATCTCCGCAGCTTTATTCGCGCGCAGGCCAGCCATGAGCGGTATGATCGCAAAGGCAACTAAAATGGCTGCCAATGCAAAAGCGGAACCCGGAAAATAAACGCGCGCATTTTCGACAGAAAACGCACGCAAGGTTTCAGTCATCACAAGCGGGCCAAAGATAAGGCCAAAGGATTGCAAGCTGGCGACCGCGCCTTGTAATTCGCCTTGCGCATCATCGGGCGTCTGGGCGGACATGATCGCATTCATTGCCGGAGCGGTGACACCTGCAAGCGATGAGAGCGGTATGACCAGATAGACCCAAAACGGCGAGGCGGCGAATGCGAACATCATCATTGTGACTGCGCTGGTGATAAAGCCGAAAAGGGCTGTTTTTGCCGCGCCGAAATGCTTGATGAAATATCCCATCAAGCCTGCCTGAACGATCGCAGCGCCAACGCCGACGGCAACCAAAGACCAGCCAATTTCTCCGGCGCTCCAGCCAAACCGTATCTTGCCATAGAAGTTCCATGTTGAAGGAAAGACGATATGTGCAAATTGCATAATGCCGAGGGCAAGGATGAGCCAGCCAACTTTTGGCAATTTAGAAAAATGTTTCAAAGCGCCAAATGGGTTGGCCCGGCGAATGTCGAATGGGCGTCTGTTTTCAGGCTTTAGCGACTCCGGCAGAACGAACAGGCCATAGATGAAATTGAGGATGCATAATCCACCCGCCGCAAAGAAAGGTAGGCGCGTATGGATATCGCCTAGCAAGCCGCCTATGGCCGGGCCAAGCGTAAAGCCGATACCGAAGGCTGCACCAACCATGCCGAAGGCACGCCCGCGATCTTCCTCTGGTGTTGTGTCAGCGATATAGGCATTGGTTGTGGAAAATGT